>NZ_CDRJTB010000017.1:0-97819 GCF_976954365.1 Paenibacillus sp. Marseille-Q9583 | reverse complement strand
CAGTCCGTTTCCCAACACACAACAAAAAAAGCGAAGGATTTCTCCCCCGCTTCTTATCATTCGTATGAAGACTAGTCTACGATTTCAGCAGTGTCGCCATTGTTGGCACCAGCAGCATTAGCTTCGTCAGTATCAATATGCATATCAAGTTTGAAACTGTCGGATACACGAGCAATTACGTTCTCCAATACGAGACCGCGGTCGCCACCGAGACGAACTTTAAGCAATTGCTTATCCGCAATGCCCCAAGCTTCAGCTTCAGAAGTGTGGAAGTGAATGTGACGAGCTGCGATGATAACGCCTTGTTCTAATTCAACTTCACCAGCAGGTCCTTTGAGCGTAATGCCAGGTGTTCCTTCAATATTTCCAGATTCGCGAACTGGAGCTTTCACGCCAAGTGCGAAGGAGTCAGTACGGGAAATTTCTAATTGGGAAGCCGGACGAGCAGGTCCCAAAATTCTTACCTTGTCAAATTTACCTTTGCTACCGATAACTGCTACTTGTTCATTTGCTGCAAATTGTCCTGGTTGGGAAAGTGGTTTGAACTCAGTTAATTGATATCCTGGGCCAAACAGAGCCTCCACGTGCTCTTGCGTAAGGTGAATATGTCTAGCCGACACACCTACGGGTACAGTCTTACTCATTGTAAAGTCACTCCTTGTATTTTCTCTAGTATCTGTACAAGCCATTAACCATTATACATCTTCTTACCCAAAAATAAAAAGGGCTGCATCATAACGAAGCCCCTTTTTTCGACAATTTATTTTTTTTGCACAAGATTGTCATGGTTTAGACACCTGAGAGGGCAAATTAACGCTTAAAAAAGAGGCCGCATTCTCATACATCCAGCCTCTCACAGTATTCTCTGGATAATAACGGAGCAGCTGCTCTATAAGATCAGGGTATTTTCCCGGATGCTCCAACTTCTCTACCCAAGTATCAATGCCGTCAAAATCCGAGCCAAACATCATATGCTTCTCTCCGCCGAGACTACATACATGTTCAATGTGCTTTAGCAGATCAGCCATGCGAGCCTTCCCATCATCACGTACAAACCACGGATAAAAGGTCAGGCCCATTCTTCCATCCATTGCAATCAATGCTTTAATCTGTTCATCATTTAAATTTCTAACATGCCCACATATAGCTGCAGCATTCGAATGGGAGGCAATAAACGGACGATTGCTTAAATCGGCCAACTCCCAGAACCCCGCTTGTGACAAATGCGACACATCAAGCAGCATTCCACTTTCGTTGCACCATTCTATCAGCTTTCTCCCTTTTTCCGTAAATCCACCATTACGTTGCTCTAGCACACCATCTGCTGCCCAGTTCGCATAATTCCAAGTCACACCAAGAAACCGTACTCCAAGTTCGAAACAGAGCTGAGCATAAAACAAGTTCCCTTCTAAGCCGTCTACGCCCTCCAGAGAGAGCATTGCTTGTGGAGGCGCGCCTACTAGTCGATTCCCTACTTGCTCCTTCCACCGTAACCACTGAAGCCCATCTGTGTTCACTATCTTTTGCCTAAAGAGATCCATTTGCCCTAGAACATGTTCAAAGCTTGGTTTTCCTCTGTTAGTTGAAAGATATATTGCAAAACATTGCAACTCCACTCCGCCAGAAGCCAGCCGCTCTGCAGTAACATCTAGTCGAGGATCATTGTCAAAATTAATATCCGGGGAGGCTTGCATTTTGCTTAGCACATCACAATGGAAATCCGCTACTTTAAGCTTATCAGCCCTCATTTTTACAACCCCACTTTCTCACAGTTCCCAGCCGTTCATTTCATTTCCAAATGCCTATTTCAGATACTATGCAAAAAAACGCCAGACTATAAATCAAAAGCAAAAAACCTGTTTACATAAGTAAACAGGCTCAATCATTCTATAGGTCTATTATCTGGGTTCAACAATCAGTTTAATCGCGGTTCGATCTTCCCCATCAATCACTATATCAGTGAACGCAGGAATGCAGATCAAATCTACTCCGCTTGGTGCAACAAATCCCCGGGCAATGGCAACTGCTTTGACTGCTTGATTCAGTGCTCCAGCTCCAATAGCTTGTAATTCGGCCGATCCACGTTCACGAAGAACACCCGCTAATGCGCCGGCGACAGAATTTGGATTGGATTTAGCTGATACTTTTAATACATCCATAGTAAGTACCTCCCCTGGGAAAATAATGGTGTTCTTCCACTACTTTAGATGTTATTCGCGAGAGAAGAAATAATTCCTTCTTTTTACGGACCACGTCTTCCAAAAACGGTTTTAAAGATACTCTTTTATGATATTAAAAATATCACACTTTACCCTAACTCAGCGAAATTACCCGGATTAAAACATACTCTGTTCTACGTTTAGCTCATAACCCATTCATCTTCACGTAACCGTATCTTCTCTAGACGAGTTGCCGCACCAGTATTTTCATCTAGTTCTGCAAATAAACCGTGAAGCTGCCACTTGCCTTCATCGACAACAAATCGTGCTGGAAGCTGAGTTGTGAACTTATAAAGTACTGCATCTCTTTCCATACCCAGAATTCCTTCGCTTGAACCAACCATGCCCGCATCGGTTAAATACGCAGTTCCTCCTGGTAAAATCACATCATCATTTGTCTGAACATGAGTATGTGTCCCAACAACAATTGATGCGCGACCATCCATAAAATATCCCATGGCGATTTTCTCAGAGGTTACCTCTGCATGGAAATCGACTAAAATACATTTATGATCTCTACGAAGCTCTTCCACAATTTGTTCCCCGACACGGAAAGGACAATCGATAGCAGGTAAGAATGTCCGGCCTTGCAAATTCACTATGGCAAGTTCTTTACCGTTCCCTTTAACGACTGTATAACCTCTTCCCGGTGTTCCTGGCGGAAAATTAGCGGGACGAATAATCCGAGCCTCATCATCGATGAACTCAAAAATATCTTTGTTGTCCCATGTGTGATTCCCCATAGTTATACCGTGAACGCCCCAGTTAAAAAACTCATTAGCGATCGCCTTGGTGATCCCTCTACCGGCAGCAGAATTTTCACCATTAACAATAATGATATGTGGCTGATATTTACTTTTTAGTGAGGGCAACATCTCACGAAGAGCCTTTCTGCCAACATTTCCAACGATATCTCCAATAAATAGTACTTTAATGATTCTCTCCTCCTAATCTTAACCGCTATATCTAATGGATAAGACCTCATATTCAAAAGAAAAAAGGCCCCGCTTAGGGGCCAATTCTCAACAAATATAAGAAAGTATAAGTTACATCTTATCCCTTAACCTTATATTCCACCTATTTAGCGTATTCAACAGCCCGTGTCTCACGAATAACGGTAACTTTGATATGTCCTGGATAATCCAGTTCACTTTCAATCATTTTCGTAATATCGCGAGCAAGACGGAATGCCTCTGCATCGTCAATCTTCTCTGGCTGTACCATCACGCGTACCTCACGGCCCGCCTGAATAGCAAATGATTTCTCAACGCCTTCGAATGACTCTGAGATTTCTTCCAGTTTTTCTAGACGTTTAATATACGTTTCCAGTGTTTCACGGCGAGCGCCAGGTCTTGCTGCTGACAATGCATCAGCTGCACCAACCAACATCGCAATAACCGAGGTAGCTTCGCAATCTCCATGATGAGACGCGATACTGTTGATAACAACCGGATGTTCCTTATATTTCTTCGCTAGTTCAACGCCGATCTCAACATGCGATCCTTCTACTTCATGATCCAGCGCTTTGCCGATATCATGGAGCAATCCTGCACGTTTTGCAAGCACGATGTCTTCCCCAAGCTCACCGGCCATCAGTCCAGTTAAATAAGCAACCTCCATGGAGTGCTTCAATACATTTTGACCATAGCTTGTACGGAATTTCAGACGACCCAGAATCTTGATCAAATCTGGATGCAATCCGTGAACACCCACTTCGAAAGTAGCTTGTTCACCATATTCGCGAATTCGTTCGTCCACTTCTTTGCGGGATTTCTCCACCATCTCTTCAATTCGAGCGGGATGGATACGTCCATCTGCCACAAGCTTCTCAAGTGCCGTACGGGCCACTTCACGGCGGATTGGATCAAATCCCGACAAAATAACTGCTTCCGGCGTATCATCAATAATGAGGTCGATACCTGTAAGAGTTTCGAGTGCACGAATATTACGGCCTTCACGACCGATAATCCGCCCCTTCATCTCTTCGTTCGGCAGGGTAACAACTGAAACTGTTGTCTCCGCTACGTGATCAGCTGCACAGCGTTGGATAGCGAGTGTGATGATTTCACGGGATTTCTTATCCGCTTCCTCTTTCGCCTGCTGTTCAATCTCTTTGATCATTTGAGCCGTTTCATGGCGAACTTCTTGCTCAACATTGCTAAGAATAATACTTCTTGCATCTTCGATGCTTAAATTGGAAATTCTCTCCAATTCAGTAACTTGGTTTTTGTAAATAACATCAATTTGCTGTTGGGTTTCATCAATTCGTTTCTCTTTGTTAGCTACTTGTTCTTCTTTTCTTTCAAGCGATTCCATTTTTTTATCCAGAGATTCTTCCTTTTGCAGCAAACGTCTCTCTTGCCGTTGGATTTCATTCCGACGTTCACGAGTTTCTTTCTCAGCTTCAGTACGGATTCTATGGACTTCGTCCTTAGCTTCCAATACTGTTTCTTTCTTCAGCGCCTCTGCGTCTTTCTTCGCGTTCTCCACGATGACTACGGCTTCTCTTTCTGCGCTTTGAATTTTAGCTTCTGCAAGGGATTTACGAATAAAATAACCGAACCCAAAGAATAATGCAGCTACAACGAGAACGATAATGACCCAGATCCATGGTTGCATCTGTTCACCTCCTCGTTGGTTCCTCTCCAAGGTATACCCTTGGGAATTGTGCAGTTGTTAAACTATCCGTTCATCACCATACAAAAAACCGGTAAATAACCGATTGCCATACTGCACATGCTGCACATGCACACTGCCCGCCTTATCCGGCGATTACATTTCATATGAGTTGTACGCGAACCGTTTTAAAAAGTCACCTTTTTGGGAAGGAAAAAGGATTCTTACTTTATGCCGATTCATGTTATATTTTATTATTTATAAAAAGACATTGTCAAGAGAGTCGATATGCGCATTAATGTCAAGAGAATCAGTGAGTCTAGTAAAATTCCTCATTTTCACCCTCATAATTGTCTTCCTCAAGTAAAGTATTGATCACTTGTCGCACCATATCACCCGAGAATCCACGCCGCATTAAGAAGGCTCCAGTCTTTCTGCGCTTATCTGTGGCTTCACCACGAATAAGATTCCATTTCTTACGACCAATCTGAAGTGCACTCTCTAGTTCTTGTTCAGGACTGACATTCTCCAGTGCTTCCGAGATCAAGGTTTTGTCGATTCCTTTCTCACGCAGCTCTTGGCGAATCCACATTTTCCCTTTTCGCTGGTTCGTAATGCGTTGCTCGGCCCATTGCTTTGCATACAAGGGGTCATCAAGAAATCTTTCCTGCTGTAGCCGTTGCACCACTTCCGCAATAATAGTCTCCCCTATTTCCTTCTGCCGTAAACGGCGAGTCATTTCCATAGCGGTACGTGGCTTCCTTTCTAGATAGCGAAGTCCTTCTACATAAGCTCGTTGTCGCTCATCAGCAACAACAATTTCCTCCAAATCGGCTTTCATAAAAGAATTTCCAGTAATCATCCGATATTTAATCATGACGTCTTCGTGTACGGTCATGTTATAGGCTCCGAAATGTATGATGTAGCGGTGGTCCGACTTCTTCTGACGTTCTACCTTAGTAATTTCTAAAAGTTCTCCATCAGGAAAATCAGATAGGACCTGTACGTCCTGCTCATCCGACTCAAAATCCATATCCAGCTGTATTACCATAGTTGCTTGTCACCTCATAGCAATAAAATATCCCCACAAAGTGTGGCTTAACTTCGATGCGTACTCAGGTACTTTTGGGGGACCCAAAATATATATGTTCTTACACTGTTAAGAAAAGACACCCTGCAACAATGAATCACAGGGCGTCCTATTCCTTAGTAAATTCTATTGTTCGATTTCGAGAAGTAGCTTTTCTTCTTCCTCTTGCTCTGCAATGATTTCCGCTTCATTTGGTGCAGCAACAATAGTGGACAGGTTACTTGCTTCACGGATCTTGTTCTCAATGATAAGTGCAATATCTTGATGTTCTTTCAAGAACTGTTTGGCATTCTCACGTCCTTGGCCGAGACGCTCACCCTCATAGGAATACCATGCACCACTCTTATTCACGATGTCCATTTCAGTACCGATGTCTACAAGACTTCCTTCTCTGGAAATCCCTTCACCATACATGATATCAACATCAGCTTGTTTAAATGGAGGTGCTACCTTATTCTTCACAATCTTGATCTTGGTGCGGTTACCTACAACGTCGTTACCCATCTTAATACTTTCGACACGACGAACATCCAACCGTACGGAAGAGTAGAATTTCAACGCCCGACCACCCGGGGTTGTCTCAGGGTTACCGAACATAACACCAATTTTCTCACGAAGCTGGTTAATAAAGATAGCAATTGTATTCGATTTACTAATGGCACCAGATAGCTTCCGAAGCGCTTGAGACATCAAACGAGCCTGTAGGCCGACGTGAGAATCACCCATATCGCCTTCGATTTCCGCTTTAGGAACCAACGCAGCTACGGAGTCAACGACAATAATGTCTACTGCACCACTACGGACAAGTGCTTCAGCAATCTCAAGTGCCTGTTCACCCGTATCTGGCTGAGATAGCAACAATTCATCAATGTTTACGCCCAAGTTACGTGCATACTTCGGATCGAGCGCATGCTCAGCATCGATAAATGCAGCTTGTCCTCCTTGTTTTTGCACTTCTGCAATAGCATGAAGAGCAACAGTCGTTTTACCGGAGGATTCAGGTCCGTATACTTCAATAATACGTCCCTTTGGAAGTCCGCCTATACCTAACGCAATATCAAGTGCCAAAGATCCGCTAGGTACAACTTCCACTTGCATATGAGTGGATTCTCCCAGTTTCATGATCGAACCTTTACCAAATTGTTTTTCTATTTGACGAAGCGCCATATCAAGCGCTGCACGACGATCTGACAATCAGACCACTTCCTTCACTGTTTATAATAATATAATAACGTGTTTTTGAGGTCTTGCCAAGCTTTTTTTCGAACATACATTCGTTTTTTTTGTCTCAAGCGTTAATTATCCCTTTTATTGTAAGCCTCCCTCCGGACATAGAAGTTAACTGATTTCTCTACTTCACCGGACATCAACGACTTATGATCAAAACCATAACAGCGATCAAAATCTCCGCAGATATACAAAAAACCGCAGCAAAGAAATCTCAGTGCCACGGTTCTTCCGTATGTCTCAATTATAACTGGGCTAATCTCCCATTACAAGTCTGAGCCTTCAAGAGGTGTCTCCACCTTCCGTTCCTCAAGTCTGCGCCATAGACGATACAACAGAGCTTTAACAGTACGCAGTCGTATATTTTCACGTGTACCTTTAAGATTAAGCTCATACACCTCTGTCTTACGCCCGCGTTCAGCTAAACCAATAAATACAAGTCCAACTGGCTTACGTTCAGAATAGCCTGGTCCTGCTACACCAGTTACAGATAAACCGAAATCACTATCCGCGATCATTCTCACCTGATCAGCTAACACCTCGGCAACTTCACGACTAACTGCCCCTGGAGCATCTGGCCCCTCCAAATAAGCACTTGGCACATTCAGAAGTTTTTTCTTCAGGTCGTTGGAATAACAGACGATTCCTCCCGCAAACATCGAAGCACTGCCTGGAATGTTAGTTATACTCTCCATCAACAAGCCTCCCGTGCAACTCTCTGCCGCACTTAAAGTCAGACCTGCATCCGCCATCCAATCCACAATCAATTGCTCCAGTGGCACATCAATATTTGCATATAAATGTTCTGGCAAAATCTCTTTGATCTGTTTCTCCAGAATCTCCAGCTTCTTGTAAGCTTCATGCTCGGAAGGCGCCTTTGTCGAAATACGAACGGTTACCTCTCCCTCTTTAGCGTAAGGAGCTATGGTTGGGTCTGTCTGGCTGTGAATAAGATCAATGAGCTTATCCTCAAGCAGTGATTCTCCGATACCGGCAAATTTAAGCATTTTAGAATAAAGTGGCATTTCTGTCGTTAGAGCGTGCTGCTGGAGCCACGGTACAGCTTTATCTACGAACATCGGCTTCATCTCGCGAGGCGGACCAGGAAGCACAATATAATATTTCTTTTCATGCTCAAAAGCAATGCCAACAGCAAGACCAATCTCATTTGGCAAAGGTGTAGTTCCTTCAATTATAAGTGCCTGTTTACGATTATTCTCCGTCATTACAATCTTTCGATCATCAAAGAAGCGTTGTACATGATCCATTGCTAAGCGATCTGTATGAAGTGTGCGACCTAAGGAAGCAGCCAGCGCGTCCTTCGTTAGATCATCTTCTGTAGGACCAATACCACCGGTAAATATGATAACATCCGCTCTACTTTGAGCGATTTCAATGGCTTGCTGCAAGCGACTGCTGTTATCCCCAACTACGGTTTGAAAATATACATCAATCCCAATAGCAGCTAGCTCAATAGACAAAAACTGGGCATTACTATTTACGATTTGACCGAGCAAAAGCTCCGTGCCTACTGCAATAATCTCCGCTTTCATACCTGGCTTTCGCCTCCTCGTTATAATGTAGATACACTGCTTTTAGGGTTTAAAAAAGGTAATAGGTGCTTTACCTATTACCTCTCCTATATGTAGCTGCCTAAAATGCTTAAGCATTATGCAGCTGTAATAGATCCTTATTCTTCACAAAATAATCAATTCCAGAGTATATAGTGATCAAGGCTGCAGCCCAGATGGCAATATCGTCTACAGGAATGCTGACGAATTGAAATGGGAAATTATTTAACAACAGCAGTGAGATCGCTACAATTTGTACAACCGTCTTTATCTTACCCCATTTGCTGGCGGCAACCACTTTTCCTTCTAACAATGCTATCTGGCGAAGCCCGGTTACTGCGAACTCACGACTAATGATAACAATTGCGATCCATGAATCACATCTGCCCAATTCCACAAGTGAAATCAGAACTGCGGAAACTAACAGCTTGTCCGCTAACGGATCAAGGAGCTTACCGAGATTGGTAACCATATTATATTTCCTAGCTATGTAGCCGTCTATTCCATCTGTACTCGCAGCAAGCAAAAAGATTACAGCTGCTACCAAATGATTAACAGATAGCTGAAAAGAGCCCCAATGTATCGGTTCTGGATAAAAGCTGAAATCCACCAGCAAAAAAAACATCATAATCGGGATCAGGCAAATACGTGATAGCGTGATGCGGTTGGGTAAATTCACTGAAGTTCCTCCCCTAAATCGTTCATACAAATTGCCTGGATCAGGCTCATCTTTTTCTACTTAAGCAAGTATATTATAGCTATAAATAGGTGTCAAAAAAAATACAAAGCACCCCGCATAAGGGCGCTGATAAGCACTGCGGGGTACAAAATGCTATTTTAAGTTGTTGAACTGCAGGTCCAGCGGCAAATCAGCTTTACGCAGAATCTGGATAATTTGTTGTAAATCATCGCGACTCTTACCAGTTACGCGGATCTGATCTCCTTGAATCTGACTCTTCACCTTCAATTTCGAATCACGAATCAGGATGTTAATTTTTTTAGCGTTCTCCTGATCAATCCCTTGCTTAAGACCTAAGCGCTGACGAACACTTCCCAGGGAAGCAGGCTCCACTTTGCCGAAATCCAAGTTTTTTAGCGTGATACCTCTCTTCACCATCTTCGATTGTAAAATATCAATAACAGCGTTTAACTTATATTCGTCCTCAGAGGCGATAATAAGTGCGTCTTTCTCCAGCTTCAGACTGCTCTTACTGTTCTTAAAGTCAAAGCGGTTGTCAATTTCTTTCTCTGTTTGGTGGATCGCATTGGTTAATTCCTGCATATCCATTTTAGATACGATATCAAATGAACTTTCTGAACTCATAACTACACGTCCTTTGTACTTTTTAGTCTGCTACTATTATAAAAGAATGATACCCTTAAGTCTAATATTGGATAATATGTACCTCACCCGACACAGAAAACAGCCCCACAAAGTGGAGCTTTTCCTTCGAAATGAGTTGTGTTTCAGGTAGAAAATACGTCTCCACGGAAATATACCCCGGGAGACGATCATTTCTAAGGTTTCTATCTGCTTCGGACTGGGTTTCGGAACATATCCAGAACCCCAAGCACAATATGCGCAAGACCGAAACCAAGAATTCCGTAACCCCAAGCACTTGGTGTCATATAGTATCCGATAAGACTGACTATAACCCCAAGTCCAGCTACAACCCAGCTAACAATCATGAATGTACACCCCACTTTGGCTAAGAACTAGAAACAGTCTTATGTTCCCCGCAAAGCCAAAGTCTATGCATCAATTTTCTTATTGGCCTGTTTCATTAGTCTGGTCAGTAGTATCGGTGGAACCTTCATTCTGGGTCGTTTCACTTCCAGTACCATCATCCAGATTAAGTAGCAGACGAGATGAGGTCTTTTCATCCGTAATCACTTGTCCATTGACAGTAATCTCAGTAGCTGGTGAATAACCAGATTTAATATACATTCCTTCACTTCCAAGCACAAAGCTCATACGATCTCCTGCCGCTGTGTTACCAAATGAGAGCTTTTCACCTTTAGAGTTCTCACCTTTATACACCTCAAGCCAGCTTACCCCAGTAGCAGAAATCTCAACCTTCACTTCACTTCCAGCCGGAGCCGAAACCTTGAATTTTGTTGTTTTTCCTGCTTTCCCATCCGGTGTAACTGTAATGGATTGCGTGGAAGGCGTAGGCGTAGGTGTTGGTAATGGCGTTGGCTCTGCAGTAGGTTCAGTTGTTCCTTCTGTTCCTGCCGAAGAAGTTGGCGCCACAACTCCACCCCCTGAAGCCGGTGGAGATGTTTGAGCAGTCGTAGGATCCTGCTGTTCATTCGTCAGATTCGTCTGATCAATCTGATCAGGATCCGGTTTGTTCAAACTAGATGCATAAATGTAAATCACAACAATAATTAATATTGGAAATGTCCACATTAGCACTGTTGGCAGCCATTTTGCATTCCGTTCGGTTTCAGGTCTACGGCTGCGTTTTTGAATCACCGTTTCCATGGCTGTGTCTTCGGGAGGGGCAGGTACATTCCCATGCTCCTCTAGCAGTTCGTCAGGACTCATCCCCACTGCCTCTGCGTACGTTTTGATAAACGCCCTAACATAAAAACTTCCTGGAAGCACCTTATAGTCTCCAGACTCGATGGCTTCCAAATACTTTTTGCGAATTTTCGTTACTTCCTGGACATCGTCAAGACTCATCCCTTTTTGCAGACGCGCCTCTTTCAATTGCCGGCCCAGTTCCGACATACCATCACCTCCTGTAAATTTCAATGAATATCATTGTTCATTCTTGTTCTATAAATCATCACTGTAGCTAGTCGTAAACGACTCGTACAATATTTCTTCATTTGGATTATTGCGAAGCTCGATAATAATATCAAAATCATCAAAGGTGTACTCAGATTCCCGCACAAAAATATCTGGATGCTCGATCACTTTCGTACTTGGCATACTCATAACATTTTGTAATAAATTATAATGCTTCTCATTAGAGCGGATCGTACTAACAATACCATCAATAATAAATACATTATGTGGGTTCATCTCATCTTCTGCTAATTGACTTCGAACCGTCTGACGTAAAAGTGTCGAGGAGACAAATGTCCAACGCTTCATCGCGCAGACACTGCCAGCAATGATTGATTCCGTCTTTCCTACACGGGGCATACCTCGAAGTCCTATTACCTGATTTCCATCTTTTTTAAACAGTTCCCCGAGAAAATCGACCAATAGACCAAGTTCATCCCGAGTAAAGCGAAACGTCTTCCGATCATCTGAATCCCGTTCAATATATCGCCCATGGCGCACAGCCAGCTTGTCTACGAGTCTTGGAGACCGCAGAGCTGAAACTGTAATATTATCAACTTTCTTGAGCATTTCGCCCATCAGCATTATTTTGTCATCGTCATTGGTCTCCAGCAACATTCCGCGAGTCTTTCCTTCAACGCCATTAATCGTCAAAATGTTGACTTCTAGCATCCCTAACATTGAAGCGATATCACCAAGCAGACCGGGTCTGTTCTTGTGAATCTTGTATTCCATATACCATTGTTTATATTCCACTTGTACACCTCATAGATTCCTTTTCCCGCACTTTGATATACATCAAAAAAATGCCGTTCAGACAAAGCGGTCTGAAACACGGGTCATGTTAATGATATATAAAATAAAAATGAAAGGCAAGGTCAGTCCTGTAATAATTGCAGAAAAGCTCCCACAAGGGGAGCTTTTCCGCAAGCTTAGGCGTGATTTTTCGCCAACTTGACCATGAGTTTAGCAATCGTCTGCTTTTCTTCATCGTTGCCGACGTCCCATAGCTCTTTGATTGCACGGTTTTGAGTGTTTGCTGGATCCACTTTTTCATCGAGGAATTCCCCAATTTCAAAAGCCAGCTTTGAGATTGTGTCTTCACTCATCCCAAGTTTCTCCGCCTGTACAACTCGTTTTCCTAGGAATTTCTTCCAGGTGTCAAAATTTTTGATTACGCTATCTTCTTGTGTCATCTTAAATCCTCCTTCATGTTTACGGTCAAACACCTGCATACAGGCTGTAAGCCGCCTTACGTGAGATTTAAAAACAACACTTATAATATGTCTTAGAAGCTAAGTTATTATGCTGGAGCTTTTCTCCAACTGAAGATCAGGTAATCCAACCACCATTTGGACTAATAATCTGGCCAGTGATATACCCGGACTCAGGCAAAGCCAAAAAATAAATTAGTGAAGATATTTCATTAGGCGTAGCCAAACGCCCTACTGGAATCTCATCCTCCAGCATACGGACTTCATCCTCCTGTAAATTGGACAGCATGTTCGTATTAACCGCTCCTGGAGCTACCGCGTTAACCGTTACACCAGATGGAGCCAACTCTTTAGCTAAAGCCTTTGTAAAGGCATTCACTCCACCTTTGCTAGCCGAATAAGCTACTTCGCAAGAAGCTCCAGTGATTCCCCATACAGAAGAAACGTTGATGATACGACCATAACGTTGCGACACCATGTACGGCATAAAGATCTGACTGCACATAAAGGTTCCCTTCAAGTTAATGGACATAATGTCATCCCATTCCTCTTCGGTCACATCAGCTAGCATTCCGTAATGCGATTTACCGGCATTATTGACGAGAATATCCGGCTGCATCCCATTACTCTCAAGCTTTTCCGCCATACGTACAATCTGACTACGATCCTTCATATCGGCGTTTACTGTCATTACCTTTGCCCCAAGAGCCATACAACGCCGAGCGACATCATTCGCAGCTTCATGTGAGTGTTTGTAATGAATAACTATATTCATCCCCACAGAAGCAAATCGTTCCGCAATGGCGCCGCCGATCCCTCCGCTTCCCCCTGTAATGAGCACTGTCATTTCCCCTAGTGGTTTGCTGCTCTCTCCCAAAACGCTCACCTAAGGACTCACCACCAATGAAACGGCAAGCTGTTCCCAGTTTACATGGGCTTGCAGACGCTCATTTACTTCTGCCAGAGTAATCGATTCATACATAGGCAGAACTTCAAACAGGTCACCACCACGGAACTGGTAGCGTGTAAATTCATGTGCGATACTTTCAGGGGAGTTCAGCATGCGCAAATAACCGCCAATTTTCTTTTTCCGTGCCCGCTCGAAATCCTTCTCCGCAAAGCCAGACTTTAAGATTAGATCTACTTCTTCTTTAATTCGTTTTAAAAGCAAGTCCGGATCCTTTGTATCCCCACCCATTGCAGAAAAAGCATACTGTGGAGAACTATTAAATTCATGTCCAAAGCTGTCCGAGATCAATTCCTCATCATAAAGCTTTTGATACAATGCTGTGCTACTACCTACCAACAAATCGAGCATTAGCTTCGTTATCAGGTCGCGTTTCAGAGAAGCTTCACCTGTTAGATCTTCTACTTTTTCCTTGAAACCAAACATGATTTTCGGCATCGAAACAGCAAGCTTGCTTTCTAGCCGTTTTGTAGCGACTTGTTCGGGTTCATCTTCAAAAATACGCTTGATTTCACCCTGCTTACCGTAGGTTTTACCCTTTTGGTTAGCGCGAATCAAGGAGAATACTTTCTCCGGGTCCACACCCCCAACCACGAACAACAACATATTGCTAGGGTGATAAAAAGCGTTATAACATGTGTACAGCGTTTCTTTCGTGATCGTACTAATCGATTCTACCGTACCTGCAATATCAATCCGAACCGGATGCTTCGAATACATTGCTTCAATAAGGCCAAAATACACGCGCCAGTCCGGATTATCAGCATACATATTGATTTCTTGACCAATAATTCCCTTTTCCTTTTCTACATTCTCATCTGTAAAATAAGGTCGCTGAACAAAATCAACGAGCGTATTAAGATTGGTCTCTATATTCTCTGTTGCTGAGAAAAGATAAACTGTCTGATCAAAGCTTGTAAAAGCATTGGCCGAGGCTCCATTTGAAGCAAAGGTAGCAAAAATATCGCCTTCTGGCTCTTCGAACATTTTGTGCTCTAAAAAGTGAGCTATACCATCAGGAACAGTGGTCTCTTCTCCACCTGCGACATGAAAATGATTGTCAACGGAACCGTATTTAGTTGCAAATGTAGCATAGGTCTTTTTGAAGGTTGGTTTTGGCAACACATATACCTGAAGTTCGTTATCCATGACCTCATGATAAATGGTCTCTTGAAGTCTGTCGTAATGAATTTGTTCCATCGTTATTCCTCCTTTCCTGTCAAGAAATATATCGTATCCAGCTGAAAGGTTTCGGCGGCAGCTTTTACATCTTCAGCACCGATTTGTTCCACCTGCTTCAATAGCTGATCTGCTGTCCGTTCTTTTCCTGACAACTGGCGGTTGAAGTCGTAAGAGATCATTTCAAAAGCAGAATCCGGAATCTCGGAAAGCTGATTGCGAATCATAGCTTTGGTCTGACTCAGTTCCAGATCACTGATATTGCCAGCTTTCATCTCTTCCAATTGTTTCTCTATAATGTCCACGGCTTTGCCGTAATTTTGCGTTTCAATGCCTGATTGAATCGTTCCAATGCCCTTGTGGCCGTCATAACGAGACGAAGCATAATATGCAAGGCTTGCCTTCTCACGTACGTTAACGAAGAGTTTAGAGTGGGGATACCCTCCTAATATTCCGTTGTACATAAGTGCGGACGCGTAATTATCATCCTTATAAGTAATAGAGGTGCGTAGACCCAGGTTTAACTTGCCCTGACTGACATCCAGCTTCTCTTCTACAGTCCGCACCTCATTAACTGATACAGGTACGAACTTAGAGCTATATAAGCCCACCTCGGACTGAACCCGACCGAAATGACGTTGTACCAACTTTTCTACTTCCTCAGCTGTTGTGTCACCCACTACATAGAGATCAAGGATGGCATCATCCAGCCAGGAATTATACGATTCATACAAACTTTTCGGAGTGATTTGATCCAGATCCGCTCTTTGCCCCAGAGGGTGAAGACGATATGGCTCGTTACGGCACATTTCCTCAATACAGCGCTCAGCAGCGTAACGTATCTTGTCATTTACGATGGACTCCAGCTTCTTGCGAACGGTTTCACGCTCCGTTGCAACATACGAAGGTCGGAAACTGCCGTCTTCAACTAATGGACGAGTCAGTACTTCACCTAAGAAAGCGAAGGATTGTTCAAGTAAGCTCTCCTGGCTTTGCACAAAAGAGTCATTAATCGTATCCATGCGGAACTGAACGATTTGATAATCGCCTCTTTTGTAAATATCAAACCCGAACCCAGCGCCATACAGCTCCTCCAAACGCTCGCGGAATTGCGTAGTCTCCGGGTAAGTGGCGGTACCTCTGCGAAGCACGAATGGAGCTAATGCGGTAGAGGTCACTGTATTCTCGTCAAGAGGAATACCCGCATAAAGTGAGATCGCGTAGGTTTTGAACGCCTTGGTTGGCATAACGTGAATGCGCAAGCCTCCAACGGTGCCATGCTGAAATACATTATTAGTCAAGTCCAAAACTCCTTTACTGCGTGGATAGTTGCTCTAAGTCATGTTTATGAATTAATAACCATTCTAAACCATTCCAAAGTAAGGAAGCAACCGGGAGCCTCTTCCCGGTTGCTCTCTGAAATCCTTAAATTTCTTATCTACATACAGAAAATATGCTGACCTATCGTCTTAACCTGAGGGCGGCTCCAAATCCATTTAGAGGTAGCCGTTTTTGGGTTAAAGTAATACAAACAGCCTCCGGATGGGTCCCATCCACTGAGTGCTTGCTGCACTGCCTTACGTGCTTGCTCATTCGGCTCCAGATAGATCTGGCCATCAGCCACAGCTGTAAATGCTCTCGGTTGAAAAATAACGCCAGAAGGTGTATTCGGGAAACTAGGTGATTTCACACGGTTTAAAATGACCGCAGCAACAGCAACCTGGCCTTCGAAAGGCTCACCTCTGGCTTCTCCATACACGGCATTAGCCATGATTTTCAGATCATTCTCCGATAAGCCCATCGAATTACCAGAAGACAATCCTGGAGAATTCGATTGATTGGACGTATTTGTTTTATTGCCAGTGTTATTCTGTGCTGTCTTATTTCCCGTAGAAGGCTCCGTCGGCTTCCAGTTCTTCGTTGCGTTATACAACTTCAGCTTAGTCTTGGCACCTACAATGCCATCAGACTTCATTCCGAATTTCCATTGAAACCAGGTTACCGCATTCTTCGTTTTTGGACCAAAATGACTGTCTATTTTCCCGGCATAATAACCTAAGTGCTTTAATCGTCCCTGCAATTCATAGACATCCTGACCCGTGGACCCAAGCTTAATGGTTGTTGTACTGAAAGCCGGCAAGGCTTCTTCGTCAGGATTATTTAACTCGTGGACAAATGACGCAGCAGCACTTTGCTTGGTCTGAACAAGGCCATTCCCCTTGAAAAACGTTCCTGCAAACGGCGCGGCAGCAAGTGCAAGAGTTAAAGCAGCAAATATCCACATCTTTTGTTTCTTCATAGGGTTCGCTCTACCTTTCTTTTGTAAGTTCTGCATGGATGGCTAAAGTTATTATGACGACTGTCAGTCCATCCTATGCATTACTAAAAAAGAAGAAATAGCTTTTCATTGTAATTGAGAATAATTATCAACTATAATCGAAATAAGAAAATCATGAAGTTGATATGAATCATGAATTTAAAGGATCACATTTTACTGTGGAACCACGCATTAATTGAAATTATAGATATACGTCATATTCTTCAACATTTTAGTGATATGAATTCACAATAGTCCAAGTAACAGGTTCGCACTTTTAGGGAAAAACTCCCTGAAAATAGTGGATATTCTCTGATAATGAATGGAATTAGGGAATTCCCCCCTAAAAATCAGGCCAATTCCTTTATTTATTACCAAAATTAATGAATTACAGGGATCTTTTCCCTGATTATTTTAATGAAGCTTCACTCGGAGCCTCATTCGTAGCTTCACTAAAGCCATTATTTGAAGTGTCATTTACACTCCTTCAATGAGTAAGAGGCCGTCCCCAAGTAGTACAAACTACTTGGGGACGGCCCCTTTTTACTGTCTATTTAAGGTTTAAACTGACTTGTTCAGCTTAAGAACTGATCTTGTTATGCTGATACTGCTCAAGGGATACAAGCACCTCACGCGGCTTGCTGCCCTCGTAAGGCCCTATTACCCCACGAGCCTCCATAGAGTCAATCAAACGGGCTGCACGGGTGTAACCAACCCTCATCCGGCGCTGTAGTAGCGAGACTGAAGCTTGCTTCGCTTCAAGCACGATCGTTACGGCCTGCTCATATAACTCATCCTGGGGCTCCTGGTCTTCAGCGATTGTGTCATCAACCTCTGGAACAATGGACTCGTCATATTCTGCTTCACCTTGACTGCTGACATATTGAACGATTGTCTCAACCTCTTGATCGCTCATAAAGGCACCCTGCACACGAATCGGTTTAGAAGCCCCCATCGGTAAGAACAGCATGTCTCCTCGACCTAACAGCTTCTCCGCACCTGGCATATCCAGAATGGTCCGTGAGTCTACATTGGAAGATACGCCGAAAGCGATACGAGATGGAATATTCGCCTTAATCAAACCTGTAATGACATCCACGGAAGGACGCTGAGTGGCGATAATTAGATGTATACCAGCTGCACGCGCCATCTGTGCAAGCCGACAGATAGCATCCTCTACATCGTTAGCGGCAACCATCATCAAATCCGCAAGCTCGTCCACAATAACAACGATATACGGAAGTATAGCAGCTGGGTTCTCTGCCATCAGCTTGTTATAGCCTTCCATGTTACGTGTTCCTGATTTGGAGAAGAGTTCATACCTTTTCTCCATTTCCACAACGATCTTCTTTAAAGCTAAGCTCGCCCGCTTCGGATCAGTAACGACTGGAGCCAGAAGATGCGGAATCCCATTATAGACATTCAGCTCTACCATCTTCGGGTCCACCATCAGGAATTTGACTTCATCGGGTTTAGCTTTGTATAAAATACTCGTAATAATCCCGTTAATACAAACCGATTTACCAGAACCCGTTGCACCAGCCACCAATAAATGGGGCATCTTCGCTAAATTACCGATAATCGTCTGACCCGAAATATCACGTCCAAAAGCAATCGATAATCTAGATTCAGCTTCCTGAAAAATCTGTGTCTCCATAACTTCACGCATGGTCACAATAGACACTTCGGAATTCGGTACCTCTATCCCAATGGCTGATTTACCCGGAATTGGCGCCTCCATACGTATATCTTTGGCTGCAAGAGCAAGCGCAATGTCATCCGTCAGATTAACAATACGGCTAACTTTGACACCGATATCCGGCTGAATCTCATACCGTGTAACCGCTGGACCTCTAACTACTTCGAGAACCTTTGCTCTTACACCGAAACTCTCCAGGGTTGCTTCTAGCTTACGGGCGGTCTGCATATAATCATTCTGATCTCCCGCTTTGCCGCTGTTGTTAGGTTTGGCTAGAAGTCGGAAAGATGGCAGCTTATATGGTTTTGGTGGAGGTGGTGCCGGTGGAGCAGGAATGATCTGTCCATCAGGAGTGGCGCTTAGCAATCCATCCAAGTCAATAGTCACATTCTCCTCAGGCTCATCTGAAGGCTGTTGACTAACTGGATTAACCCCAGCAACAGGAGCTTTGACGGTAACACCACGAGCTGCTGGAGAGAATTCACTCCATTCCTCCCGATCTTCCTCATTCAGCCCTTCTGAGCGGATATGTTCAAAGAAGTCGCGAATAATTGGAGTTACAGGTTCCATATCCATATCTGTATCATCAAAATCATGTTGGATATCCTCAAGTGGAGTCACACGACTATCTACTGAAAGCCCAGAAATGATCGGACCGTGCGAAGCACTTGTTACAATTGGACCATGATCATCATCCTCAGAATCGGCTTCCGCCTCTGAACGGGTGGAGCCTGTGAACCAACCGGATATTTTTTTCAATAGAACAGGTTGCTTACGATTAGGTAAATATCGATCGTCTTCTTCCTCTTCGTCATCTTCGTCATAGACAGGCTGCTTCACTGACCGAGTCTTTGCGGGTGCGGCTGCTTTGGAAGGTCTAGCCGCTACTGGGACTGCCTTCGGACGGTTTGCCGCATGGAGACGAATCCCTTCCACAAACTTAACCGTACGAACTCGTAAAAGAGTAATAATCTCTACATAGGAGAGATTTGTAATTAACATAAAGCTGATGGCAAGCATAACGATCATGAGCAGCTTAGCTCCCAGACTACCAAAGAGCCACAGCAGTGCAGCATACTCCAACCCGCCGATATATCCGCCACTTATATCCTTACCCAGCATATAGACATTACTATTGTTAACACCGGGCGAAAGAGATCCCGAAAGATCATTATGTATTTGTGTCATCACGTTGCCAGGATGGAGCAAGGACAACGGGCCAAGCTTCTGCTCCATTGCAGAAATAGTGCTCATAAGGCACATGGATAGCAGAAGCAGAAGCACGCCTGTATGTCGACTGTTCCAAGAAGAAGGCCATCTTCGATGGATCATAACCATAAGCCCATAAAAAATACCAATAAGCGGCAACACAAAATAAAATCTCCCTAATAAATAACCCGCCATACTTGAAAGTGACCGCCCTACCGCCGCTTCACCGGACAGAGCAATAACGGATATCGTTATTAGTAAAATTCCGTAAATTTCATATTTTAAAACGCTGCCGAGCAGCGCTTTTTTCTTTTTCTTTTTTCGTTTAGCCACGCCAGCCACCCCCGGAACAACATTATACCATATAATGGCGTGGCGTACCTATGTTCTCTTTTGTCAAAAAATGAATCTTTATGTTAACGTAATTATCGCTCCAGGAGAGAACGACGGATCTAAATATCGCTCCAAAGGACAATCCAGCAATCTTACTATGCGCGCGCGTCCTTCCTCCATCGGCTCAACCTGCATGAGCATCCCCTGAACACTTACTTCTCGCGTTGTAGTGTAATTATTAAATGCCCCCTCCCACACCTGTTCCATCGACATTATCGTATAGAGTGTCATTGCGTAAGCCCTCCCGAAATCGCTGCTGTAGGCGCTGCAGAGAAATCTCCACCAATCATGCGGTTAAGATGCGCTAAGGCAGCTCCTATCCCACCCACCTCATCCATGAGACCATATTTAACAGCGTCCAACCCCCCAACGGCTGTTCCAATATCACGATTGAGCTCACCTGTCTTAAACATGAGGTCACGGAACTGTTCTTCAGAAATCCGAGAATGAGAAGTAACGAATTTCACTACACGCTCCTGCATTTTTTCCATGTATTCGAACGTCTGTGGCACTCCAATTACTAAGCCATTCATACGAATCGGATGTATCGTCATTGTTGCACTTTCCGCAATAATTGAATACGTAGAGGATACAGCGATCGGAACGCCAATACTATGGCCCCCTCCAATGACTACTGTTACCGTTGGTTTAGAGAGTGAAGAAATCATTTCGGCAATCGCTAGACCAGCTTCTACATCTCCGCCAACCGTATTTAAAATAATAAGCAGACCTTTAATATTCTTATTCTGTTCAGCTGCCACCAGCTGGGGAATGATATGTTCGTATTTTGTCGTTTTGTTCTGAGGAGGCATTACAATATGGCCTTCAATCTGACCGATGATCGTTATGCAAAAGATATCCGGTTCACCGGTAGGAACCGCTGTTTGTCCAAGCTCTTTAAGTGCACCCATTGTAGTGGGCGGCATATTTTCATTTGTATTTGGATTTCCCTCTTGTGGTATAACTTCCTCATTCTTTGCTCCATTTGATCCATTCATGTAGTTCATTTCGCAGCTCTCCCTTTTCATATGCAGCTCTGGTCTGCTATAGCCTTACTAACTTTCATTAGTATGACATTTCAGGGCACCGCATTATGCAAACCTCTCCTCATGATGTGAATATAAACAATACAAAAACCCCTTTTCCCGTAGAAACCGTCCAATATTTCCGGGGAAAAGGGGCCAATGCCCAAGCTATATATTTATTTAAGGAGAATTCTCCTTACACTTCCATGATAATTGGCAAAATCATCGGTCTACGACGCGTTTGCTCATATAAGAAACGACCGAGTGAATCTTTTACGCTTGTTTTAAGCGACGCCCACTCATTTACTTTCTCACTCATCAGGCGTTGCAGTGTACTGGAAACAATCCGGTTCGCTTCGTCAAGCAGTCCTTCGGACTCACGAACGTAAACGAAACCACGAGAAATGATGTCAGGTCCGGAGACAATCGCACCATTCTGTTTGCTTAGTGTAACCACGACAACTAGAATACCATCTTGAGACAGAAGCTTACGGTCACGCAATACGATATTACCTACATCACCTACACCCAGACCGTCAATCAATACGTTACCAGCCGTTACTTTACCAGCTTTACGAGCGGCACCGCCTTGAATTTCCACAATCTCACCGATTTCAGTGATGAAAATGTTCTGAGACTCAACGCCAACGGATTCTGCCAAAAGCGCATGTTTACGTTGCATACGGTATTCACCGTGAATTGGAATGAAATATTTTGGTTTCATCAGGTTAAGCATAAGCTTAAGCTCTTCCTGGCTACCGTGACCGGATACGTGAACGCCAGAATTGGAACCGCTATAAATTACGTTAGCGCCAAGACGGAACAATTCATCGATGGTACGACCTACATATTTCTCGTTACCTGGTACCGGTGTTGCTGCAATAATAACAGTATCACCTGGCAAGATATCTACTTTACGATGACTGGAACGTGCCATACGGGTCAATGCGGACATTGGCTCGCCTTGGCTGCCTGTGCAAAGAACAACGACACGGTTCGCTGCCATTCTGTTCATTTCTTCAGGCTCGATCAGCATACCGTCTGGTACGTTTAGATATCCAAGCTCTGAAGCGATGGATACAACGTTTACCATACTACGGCCAATTACTGTAATCTTACGGCCTGTGGATTCTGCTGCATTAACCACTTGTTGAATACGGTGCACATTGGAAGCAAAAGTTGCCACAACAACACGTTGTTCAGCTTTGCGGAAAATGTCTTCCAGAACGATACCGACATTTTTCTCAGATGGGGTAAAGCCTGGTTTCTCAGCATTCGTACTATCCGACAAAAGAGCAAGCACGCCCTTCTGACCAATTTCAGCCATCCGATGCAGATTTGCAAATTGACCGTTGACTGGAGTGTGGTCAAATTTGAAATCTCCCGTATGAACTACGTTACCTTCCGGTGTTTCTATGCATACACCGACGGAATCAGGAATACTGTGATTGGTTCTGAAGAAAGTAACTTTGAGCGAACTTCCCAGTTGAATTTCTGAATCTTCATTGATCAGAATTCGTTTGGTGTCACCCAGTAAGTTTGCTTCCTTCAATTTGTTTTCTACAAGGCCTAATGTAAGTCTTGTTCCGTAAACCGGAACATTCAAATTCTTCAGGACATATGGGAGACCACCGATGTGATCCTCGTGTCCGTGGGTAAGTACAATCCCTCTTACCTTGTCACGGTTCTCTGTCAAATAAGAGATATCAGGAATTACGATATCTATACCGAGCATATCTTCTTCCGGGAACTTAAGTCCCGAATCCACGACTACAATGTCAGCTCCATATTGAATGACATACATGTTTTTCCCGATTTCTCCGACTCCGCCCAATGCGAAAATCATCAATTTATCGTTGTTGTTTTTTTTGGACAAATGAATCTAACCCTCCTATGATGTTGGACGTCATACTTTTATTGGTAAATATTGAACTTCGATTATTTCAGCGGCGCTGAACACATTCTTCAAACAGCTGATAGCTTCCTTAATTAACAAGGATATTCCTGATATCTGTAAAATGCGCAATGCGAAAGCTCCCGATTCCGGGCAGTAAAGTTCATATTGAAGCGGACAAATGCCGTCAAAATTCACCGTCGCGCCCCTCGCGCGAAGACATTTCTATCATTTACACAGACTCATCTTGGGACCTATCCTGTCTCACAATGTATACCATTGACGGAAGATTACCGCATATTTAATTTTAACCGCACCCAGTCACTTAAGATCATTATACATGATTTTTTTGGCAAAAGACAAGTCACCCTATCTCGTATCCAAATTCTTTCCTTAAAGGTGACCCATTATTTTAGCAAAATATAATAAATATAAAAACCGGCTCTCCACAGGAGAAGCCGGTTTAAAGACTAGAATATCATTGTTCAGCACTTAGTGAAATAGTGCCTCGATAAAGGCCGCCTCAGCTTCAGTAGGAGAAATAAGCGGCAATCTGACGCCTCCAACAGACAGACCTTTCAGACTTAAAGCATATTTGACCGCTGAAGGATTCGGTAAAGGTTGTGGACATTCGAACAACCCCTTGAAAATAGGGAACAATTGCCGATGGATCTCTCCCGCTCGCTGAACATTTCCTGAGTTGTATGCATAGATCATTTCTGACATCTGTGCACCAACCACATGACTAGCTACACTGATAATTCCGTATCCTCCTACGGCTAGACTAGCTAAGCCCGCAGAATCATCACCAGTATATACACGGAAGTCATCGGAACACGCAGAAGCGATAAGTGTTACTTGATCGACAGATGCACATTCTTTTGTCGCAACAATATTCGATATTTCAGCAAGTCGAAGGGTTGTGTCCACGCTCATACTTACACCCGTGCGACCGGGAACATTATACAGCATGACTGGCAATGAAGTCTCCGAAGCAATCGCAGAAAAATGCTGATAGAGCCCTTCCTGATTAGGCTTATTGTAATAAGGAACGACCAAAAGTACGCCATTCACACCTATTTTCTCCGCTTCCTTCGTGAGGTGAATAGAGTGCTTCGTGTTATTACTGCCTGTTCCAGCAATAATTTTACAGCGACCATTCGCCTTCTCTAGTACAAAAGAAAACAGCTGCAGTTTCTCCTCATCACTTAATGTTGGGGATTCCCCAGTTGTGCCACAGACAACCAATGCCTCTGATTTCTGTTCTTCAATTAAATAATCGACAAGCTGTGAAGTTACATCCCAGTTGATTTCTCCATCCCCGTCAAAGGGGGTTACCATGGCTGTTATTAATCTTCCGAAATCCACTTTGAATTCCTCCTTAGCGGTGCAATTCAAACATAGCGTGCAGCGAACGCAGGGACTGCACCATATCCTCTTTCTTCACCAGCACCCAAATCGTTGTATTCGAATCTGCGGATTGGAGAATCTGAATATTTTGTGAGCTAAGTGCCTCAACGATACGCGCCATAATACCAGGCACACCATTAATTCCGCCCCCGATAACGGAAACTTTTGCACAACCTGATAAGCTCTTAGGACGCAATCCCAATTGCTGAAGAACTGAGATGGCCTTTTCTGATTTGTCATCGAACACAGTATAAAGAGCTTCAGTAGGTGTTACATTAATAAAATCAACGCTTATTCCGTTGTCGGCCATACTTTTAAAAATTTGCAGTTGAACGCCCGTACCATTTCCATCTGGACACTCCACAGAAATCTGTGTGACGTTGCTGACATAAGCAATACCTGTTACGAAGCGATCTACAATACCGCCAGACTGAATATCGTTGAATCCTTCAGGATTCGTAACCAGCGTACCTTCATTCTCAGAAAATGTTGAACGAACGCGTACTGGAATTTGTGCCTGCATAGCAATCTCAACCGCACGTGGATGGATCACTTTTGCTCCTTGATGAGCCATATTACAAATTTCTGTATAACTAACATACGTTAGCGGTTTTGCGTCTTCAACGATCCGCGGATCTGCTGTAAGAATCCCATTAACATCTGTATAGATATCAACCATATCTGCATGAAGGGCAGCACCCAGTGCAGTCGCAGAGGTGTCACTTCCTCCACGGCCCAAAGTCGTCAAATCACCAGCTTCAGTCTGTCCTTGGAACCCGGTCACTATAACTACTTTATCTTCACGCAGTTCGCGAAGAATACGCTCAGGACGTACATCTAGAATTCTTGCATTGCCATAGTTGCTATCTGTCATAAAACCAGCCTGAGCTCCCGTTAGTACCGTAGAAGCAATCCCTTCATTCTCCAGCAGGCCACAAAGTGTAGTAGCAGAGATAATCTCACCACAGCACATCAAGAGATCCTTCTCACGCTCTGGGAGTGAATCTCCATTCTGAACAGCCCAATCCAGCAGAGTATCTGTTGCATAAGGTTCTCCGCGTCTGCCCATTGCCGAAACGACAATGACCAAACTATAGCCGCTAGCGAGCTCCCGTTTGACATTACGAATGACGTGCTCTCTAGCTTGTGGTGTTGAAAGTGATGTTCCTCCGAATTTTTGTACCAGAATACCCATGTATAATTCCTCCATTATTGTCAAAGCAAACACACTAATCGTTCGTAAATAGAACTCATTTCGTCTCTAATGAGAAATTCCTTTACAGTACGTAAGCTTATTTCTTAAGTAATTTTCTTTTATTTTGAAAAATGGTTGTACCGCCCTCGAAATGAGGACGGTAGCAGTAAAGCTTATATTTTTTGGTGGCAATGATCTCAGCAATGGGTTTAGCAGATCTTGGCTTTGAGCGTTTACGTCCGTATCTATTGATTAAGAAGTAACTCCGACCAAGGCGGCATTTAACTTCTCATTGCTCATTTAGTGCATCTCCCCTTTTTATGTCCGCAACTAGCTCCGCCGATTCCGCCCTATTCTAGACGGAATGAAACTTTTCAATAATCATCGGCTGTAGTTGTTTACCTTGCAAAGCGGCATAGCAAGCTTCTGGGATAAGATCCATACGCGCTACTAACGAATTAGGTTTGCCCTCAGGGTTATCCTGTCCGAATGGCACAAAATAAATATGTTTAGCCACTAGAAGCTTTGCAATATTTGCGGCATTAAGACCTAAGCCATCATTGGTAGATATCGCGAGAACAAGTGGACGTCCATTGCGCATCTGCGATTTTGCAGCCATGAGCACTGGACTATCGGTCATAGCATTTGCCAATTTACTCGTTGTATTTCCAGTGCAAGGTGCTATCGTCAGCACATCCAGCAGCTTGGAAGGACCCAGCGGTTCCGCTTCAACAATTGTAGAAATGATATCATTACCTGTTATATCTTTCAACTGTTTTAGCCAATTTTGCGATGTTCCAAAGCGGGTGTCGGTACCTAGTACGGATGCTGAAACTATGGGCACTACGTTTGCTCCTCCATCTACGAAGCGTTGAATTTGCGGCATTACCTCCGCAAATGTGCAGTGAGATCCGGTAATCGCATACCCTACTGTTTTTCCGTGCCAATCCATTTTATTCGTCCCCCTTGATTAAAGCCTCGTCCGATATCGACTGAACCAGCGCATTTGCCATAATAATCCCAGCGCTTTTAGGAGCTACAATGCCAGGGAGTCCAGGTGCCAGCATCGCTTTAATTCCTCTTTTCTCAGCATAACGAAAGTCACATCCACCTGGAGCGGAAGCCAGGTCGACAATTAAGCAATGCGGTGAGATACGTGAGAGTACTTGTGCGGTGATGATCATACTTGGAATCGTATTAAATATCAGATCGACATCCGGCACATGAAGCAACAGTTCACTGGTCATAAACGGCTTCCAGCCCATTTCCTCAGCACGTGCATAATGTTCCTGTTTTCTAACACCGGCTTTGACACTAGCACCCAATCCTTGCAGACTTCTTGCCATTGTAAAACCCGTTCTGCCCAAGCCCAGTACCATCGATTTGGAACTGTGAATGGTAAAATCCGTGTTCTGTATAGCCATAACCAGTGCCCCTTCCGCTGTTGGGATGGAGTTGTAGATGGCTACATCATCACGATTAAGCAATTCAATTAACTTTAACGAATGCTTGGCGCACATACCGCGTAAGTAGCTTTTAGCCATACCGCTATACACCAAACAATGGGGTGGCAGAGCAGCAAAATGTTCTTCCAAGAGCATCAAGCGTTCAGAAGAAAATAAAGCACTGATATTCCCTTCATCATCACAACCAACCGTAGGTAACACTAATACATCTGCATTACTAAGCAGCTCTACCGTCATCTGTTCCAGGCTCACCCCTGGGCAAGGGGCTTCCCATTTATCGAACCCGGCAGCGCTTACCGTCGCATCCAATTCCACACATTTCCGAATCACTTCAAGCTGTCTCGCGTCCCCGCCCAGGAACACGATCCTGACGCCAGTAAGCATAGGGATGACGCTCCTTTCAACATACACTATCGACTATAGAGCATCTTATGCTGGGCATTCTTAATGGGTGAAAAGCGGAGAAGAATTACCATGCAGGCTTAAATATGAAACTTATAAATTGTCATATTTAAACAAAAAAAGCTCGCGAATCACGCCGATTGGGCATAAATTCGCAAGCTTTTTAATAAGTCATATTATTTGCCAGTGTGACCGAAGCCTCCGGCTCCACGTTCTGTTTCGGATAAAGCATCTACTTCAACCAAAGTGACCACTGGAACCGCTTGAAATACCATTTGGGCAATGCGCTCATTACGAGCGATAGCAAATGGCTCTTGCCCTAGATTGATCAACAACACTTTGATCTCTCCACGATAATCAGCATCAATCGTTCCAGGTGTGTTCAAACACGTAATCCCATGCTTCAAGGCTAGTCCACTTCGTGGACGAATTTGAGCTTCTAATCCGTCTGGCATAGCTAATGATATGCCTGTTGGAATTAATGCACGTTCTCCAGGTGCAAGCACAACTTCGCTACCAACTGCGGCATATAGATCATACCCGGAAGCCTGTTCTGACATTTTACAAGGAAGATTAACATCCTCGTTTCCAGCTAGTTTATTGATTTGTACGTAATAAGACAAGATCATCTCTCCTAACATTTGCAATAGCTTTATCTGTTGAACCTACCATCGCTAAAGAAAGCGGCTCAGCAAACATATTATCAAGCACACTGTTGATATTGTCCATCGTTACTAACTGAATCTTGGCGATCATATCGTCTAATGTGTTATGTTTTCCGAGCATAAGTTCATTTTTCCCAATCCGATTCATCCGGCTACTAGTGCTTTCCAGGCTAAGAATTAGGCTACCTTTAAGCTGCTCCTTGCCTTTTCTCAGTTCATCTTCACTAAGACCCTCAGTAGCAAGTTCGTACATCATTTCCTTAATTAGCTCCGTTACATCCTTAGTTTGCTTCGGTGCTGTTCCAGCATAGACCGTGAACAAACCAGAATCCGCTTGAGAACTGTGGTATGAATATACAGAATAGGCTAGGCCACGTTTTTCACGAATCTCTTGGAACATCCGTGAGCTCATACCGCCGCCAATGGCATTATTAATAAGCACCATAGCATATTGCAATGGGTCGCCAGAGCGGACCCCTGGTAGGGAAAGACAGATATGATTCTGTTCTGTTTTTTTGCGGTGAAACAACAAGTCCCCATAATAATCCGGTGGAGTCAACGGCGCAGATGTGCCATGATTAGCAAAAGAACCAAAATGCTGCTCCAGCAGCTCAATCAATCCATCGCTGATGTTCCCAGCTACACTAATTACCGTATTCTCAATCGTATACTGCTCCTTCATGTAGGCACGAAGATCATCCGGCTTCATCTCCATCAGCCGTTCCTTTAAGCCAAGGATAGAATACGCAAGCGGATGATCCTTGTAAGCAGCAGCACACATCAAATCATGCACAAGATCGTCTGGTGTATCTTCGCACATAGAAATTTCCTCAAGGATGACGTTTTTTTCTTTCTCCAGCTCTTCAGCATCCATACGTGAACGGAAGAACATATCTGCTAGCACATCTACTGCGATAGGCAGATGCTCATCCAGTACTTTTGCATAATAGCAAGTATATTCCTTAGAGGTAAACGCATTTACATTGCCGCCAATAGCATCGAACTGTTCGGCAATATCCTTAGCACTATATCGGTCCGTACCTTTAAAAAGCATATGCTCTACAAAATGGGATATCCCGTTGTTTCCAGGGTGTTCATTCCGCGAACCTGTCTTCACCCATATTCCAAATGAAACGGACCGGCCGGTCGGAATTTTTTCCATCACTACTCGTAATCCATTGGATAATACTATTTTTTCCACTTCATGTCCTCCTGGCAATAGCCATGTTCTATCTAAATTAATACACGTGCCTATAATCCTACCAGAAATAGATCACTCACTCAACATCAGAGGGGATTAGACGCTCCGCTGACAGCGTTTGGCTAACTGTTCCTAGCTGTAACCCTTTTGCCTTTATCCCGCGTATCATGGCCTTCAGCGCCTTGGAGGATGAGGCAGTAGGATGCATTAGAACAAGTGTGCCGGGTTCAGCTTTGCTTGTGATTTTGGCAACTATAGATTCAGGAGAAGGATTACGCCAATCCACCGTATCTACAGTCCAGAGTACAGTCTTTAAGCCCAAGCTGCTAGCGATTTCTACTGTCTCTTGATCGAAATCACCAGATGGAGGCGCGAACCATTTATTAGTGACTCCAAGTGATTCCTTTAGCAGCTTTTGCGTCTTCTCAATCTCAACGGTAGCCCGCGCTCGACTTAAAGTACTCATATTGGGGTGAGTATAGGCGTGATTCTCCATCTCATGACCACGCTTTAACATTTGTGTAGCAAGCTCTGGATTCTTACTCAGCCAGCTTCCATCCAGAAAAAACGTAACTTTCACGTTCTCTTCATCCAAAATATCCAGCATTGGCACGATATACTGATTCCCCCAAGCCACATTAATCATCAGTGATACCATCGGTTTCGCCGGATTTCCTCGATATATAGGTTCTGCTCCCAGTTCATTTAACGATACTTTTGGTTCGATCTGCCGATACACTAACTTTACGGGTTCTTTTGGTGCCAAAAGAGCATTCCGATAGGTACTCTCTACATCAATCTCAAGTCCGTTATAACCCGGAATGGCTTTCCACACCCGGTCAACCACTGCATCCACAGGAGGTGCATTTAGCTTGGCCGCGGCGGTCTCAATCCTCAGACGAAGATCGTTGTTCGCCGCCTTAGGGATATCCATCCACACCGCGAGATCATCCTGCGGCTTCAATTGCGCAAGCATGTCCTTGACTGGTCCCTGTGTGCTACCAATTCCTATCACGATTGCTACACAAGCAACCACTAATGCCACTTTTTCCGTCTTCATGACGACTTCCTCCCCGGTAGAAACGAATTTCAGGTTCGTTCCACACGATTACAAAGACACTTTGTCCCAATCTATGAGACAAGGGAGGAATTTATGTCATGAACAGATACAAGACTAATTGATAGGAATGTTTGCTACAGTTTTCCAACCCGTTCATATAAAAAAAGAGCCAGAACGCAAATCGCTTCTGTCTCTTTTAATAATGAAATTCAATCCCTTTAGTAAAGGTTATTACTAAGATCAATCTTACGCTTTAGCTCCAGCTTCCGAAGTCAACACTGCTTTACGAGACAGGTTAACCCGGCCTTGTGGATCGATCTCGGTAACTTTAACGGTAATGGTGTCACCAATAGCAACAACATCTTCTACCTTAGCTACACGCTCAGTTGATAATTGGGAAATGTGTACCAATCCGTCTTTGCCCGGAATAAGTTCAACAAATGCACCAAATTTCTCAATACGTCTAACTGTACCCACATAGATTTCTCCGACTTGTACTTCACGCACAAGACCTTCGATAATCGAACGAGCCTTTTGGATCATTTCTTCATCTGAAGAACCGATAAAGACACGGCCATCTTGTTCGATGTCGATTTTCACACCGGTTTCTTCAATAATTTTATTGATAATCTTACCACCAGCACCGATAACATCACGGATTTTGTCCGGATTGATGTTGATAATAATGATTTTTGGAGCATATTTGGACAGATTAGGTCTTGGCGCAGAGATCGCTTCATTCATTTTGTCCAAGATGAACAGACGGCCTTCTTTAGCCTGTTGAAGTGCATCTTGAAGAATGTTGCGGTCGATACCTGCAATCTTAATGTCCATTTGAATAGCTGTAACACCTTCTGCTGTACCAGCTACCTTGAAGTCCATATCTCCGAGATGATCTTCCATACCTTGAATATCCGTCAGGATGGAGACATGATCTCCGTCTTTGATCAGACCCATTGCTACTCCGGCTACTGGTGCTTTGATTGGCACACCAGCGTCCATCATAGCCAGAATGCTGGCACAGATACTTGCCTGGGATGTAGAACCGTTAGATTCAATCGCTTCTGATACTAGACGAATCGTGTACGGGAATTCAGTTTCACTAGGAATTACCTTGGATAATGCACGTTCTCCAAGTGCTCCGTGACCGATTTCACGACGTCCTGGTGCTCTAAGCGGACGAGCTTCCCCTACGCTGAACGGAGGGAAGTTGTAATGGTGCATGAAACGTTTCGTTTCAGTAGGATCGATTCCGTCGAGGATTTGTACATCACCTAGAGCTCCAAGGGTACAAACGCTAAGGATTTGTGTTTGTCCACGTGTGAACAGACCGGAACCATGGGTACGCGGCAACAGGCTTGTATCACATTCAATCGGACGGATTTCATCAAGTTTACGTCCATCTGGACGAACCTTATCATGCGTGATTAGACGTCTTACTTCATCCTTCACGATATCATGTAGGACTTCTTTAACATCTTTCAGAAGCTCCGGTGCTTCTATGTACTTCTCTACGAAATACGCAACCGCTTCATCATTAACGACATCAATCGCTTCCTGACGAGCATGTTTTTCAGCAATTTTAACGGCTTCCACCAGACGAGCCTCAGCAAATGCACGGACCTCAGTATTTACGTCAGCATTCACTGCATGCAGCTTCACAGCCATTTTTTCTTTACCAGCCACTTTGACCAGTTCTTCAATGGTTGCAACGATCTTACGGATTTCGTCATGACCGAACATAATCGCTTCGAGCATCACATCTTCCGTCACTTCGTTCGCTTCTGCTTCAACCATCATGATTGCTTCCTTCGTTCCAGCAACCACTACATAAATATCACTGATTGCTTGCTGAGCCATATCCGGATTGATCACAAACTCTCCATTAATCCGACCTACAGCAACGCCGCCGATGGGTCCATCAAAAGGCACATCGGAAATACTAAGTGCAGCTGAAGTGCCGATCATAGCAGCAATATCTGGTGCGCAGTCCTGATCCACACTCATTACCATGTTCAATACCTGAACATCGTTACGGAAACCTTCAGGGAACAGTGGTCTGATTGGACGGTCAGTCAAACGGCTGGACAGAATCGCTTTCTCACTCGGTCTGCCTTCCCGTTTAATAAATCCGCCCGGAATTTTACCTACCGCATATAATCTTTCCTCATAGTTAACTGTAAGCGGGAAAAAATCCAGGTCCTTCGGCTCTTTCGAAGCCGTAACGGTACATAATACCGAAGTATCCCCATAACGCACCATAACGGCTGCGTTTGCTTGTTTAGCTAGTCGGCCCGTTTCCAGCACAAGGCGTCTTCCGCCTAGCTGCATTTCTACACGTTTTTCCATAAATACCTCCTTGAATAGTAGTAGACCCGCAGTCAAATATTGCAGGTTCACATATCGATCTAATGAATCGGAAAGGCTTGTCCCTAAGGTAAAAACGCCTTCGGCGTCCTTATAAGGACGGTAGCGTTTATGCGAGAATTATAAGGATAAAGTATAGCATGAAACATATACTTTCTTATAATTTAAGGTATGTAGCCTGTTCTGTATACATATAAGAAGAAACGGCTAAGTCTTACAGATGATGTAAAGTGGCCGTTTTTACGAATAATCTCATCAGTCTTGCTATAAAGTTTTCCCTAAATTTTCAAAAAGCAACCCAGCTGTCCCGCTGTCGCTCCGAGAAGGACATACGGTATACAACCAGGCTGCTTTAAGGGTTATCTTATGGAAAATTAACGACGCAATCCCAGTCTTTCGATCAGGGCGCTGTAACGTCTGATGTCTTTGTTTTTCAAATACGCCAGAAGTTTACGACGTTGTCCAACCATTTTCAACAATCCGCGACGGGAGTGATGATCTTTCTTGTGCGTACGCAAGTGGTCAGTCAAATTAACGATGTTCTCCGTTAGGATAGCAACTTGCACCTCAGGGGATCCAGTATCGGATTCGTGAGTTTTGTGCTCGTCGATCAATTGATGTTTACGTTCTTGAGTTAATGCCATCCTGTTCACCTCCTTCAATATAATCGCCATTAGCCTCGTCACCGTCGGTGAGAACGTGCAACCAAGCTAAGGTTATGGTGCTGTAAGCCAGCAACGTTTATTAGTATAGCATCTCCATTAACAAAAGTAAACGGCTTGTCCGGGATGACTATAGATTATACCCCAAAATCTTCTTCGCGGTTTCTGCATCCTCACCGATTTGAGTAATCAATGCACCAATGGATTCGAATTTTCGTTCAGGACGAATGTAAGATACTAACTCTACCTTGAGCTCTTGATCATACAAATCACCTTCGAAGTCAAACAGATGGACCTCAAAGCTTGGAGTCAATACACCCTCATGAAAGGTAGGTTTAACGCCCACATTCATGACCCCGTATAAAACTTTATCCTTATAAAAGACTCGGACCGCATATACACCTTTAGTCGGAATGACAAAATGAGCACTGAGCTTCAAATTCGCCGTTGGAAAACCAATGGTGCGACCTCTCTTCTCACCATGACCCACTTCACCGCGCAGATAGTAGCAACGTCCGAACCAGGAGTTTGCCAGCTCTAAATCCCCGTTTTGGAGACTTTTACGAATGCCGGAGCTGCTGACCTTCTCACCATCTAGCAGAAAAGGGGGAGCAACCTCTACATTCATAACACCTTCACCCAGCTTGCGAAGCATCTCAACATCGCCTTCACCTTGATAACCAAAACGAAAGTCAAAGCCGACAACTGCAGTTACAATATGTAGCGGCAAAAGCATAACAGAGACAAAATTCTGTGGACTTACACGGGAAAGCTGCTCGTTAAATTCAATAACATATAAGATATCGACACCCAAACTAGCAAGAATCTCCTGCTTTTCTACGGGTGGCGTCAAATACCCTTCATAATCACCCTTACCCATAACATCTTTAGGATGGGGATGAAATGTAAGGACTGCGGCCGGCACACCTTGTTTATGGGCTAGGGCCACAGCGGATGTAATGACGCTAGCATGTCCACGATGCAATCCGTCAAACTGCCCTAGAGCAGCCACTTGAGGCTGAGCCCACTCTGCAGCAGTCTCCGGAGACATCGGATAGGTTAACGTTACGGTTCTCACGCTGTTTCTCACCTACAATTCACTTGGTAAAATTGATTTAAGCTTGTGCAAATACCTTCACTGGAGCAATTGCACCTGTATCTTCCAATTCATAAATGCCAAGAAATCCACCTTGAAGATCGTATAGCCGAAATTGACTGTTTGTCTTCACCTCTGGAGCGATAAATCGTGAGGACAAACGCTGCCCCTGCAAAGCTGCCTTTTTCTTCTCATCCATTACAGTGTGCTTTGGCAAATGAGAAATGGCTTCGTCTGCAGCGATTAGATGATCTTCCAATGTTCCGGCTTCCTTGTGAGTCGCAATATCCTCTAGCGTAAGACAATGACTGGCAGAAATCCCTGCCGACATCGTTCTCTCTAGTTTCACCATCACACCTGGCAGTCCAAGTGCTCGTCCGATATCGACACAGAGCGTACGAATGTACGTCCCCTTAGAGCAAAGCACCCGGAATGTGATATCGGGATGATTGCCTTCCCAAGTCATATCCGTCATTTCAATTTCATAAATCTCTACTTCACGGCTTTTACGTTCAACGGTTTTACCTTCTCTTGCTAACTCATAAAGACGTTTGCCGTCAACTTTTACCGCAGAATACATCGGTGGAACCTGAGAAATAACCCCTTTAAATGAAGCAAGCACTGATAGAATCTCTTCTTCAGTTACATGCACCTCATCTACAGTTTCTATAATAGTTCCAGTTAAGTCCTCAGTATCACTGGACATCCCTAGTCTCAGTGTTGCCACATATTCTTTGGGCAACTCCTGAATATACTCCACGACACGAGTAGCACGGCCAAGACAAAGTGGCAGCACACCTGTTACCTGTGGATCTAGCGTTCCCGTATGTCCGATCCGTTTCATGCCGAGAATACGACGTGCCTTGGCCACAACATCATGTGAAGTGAACCCGGCTGGCTTGTAAACCGCCAGTACACCTTCTAATTCACTCATAAATGACGTCTTACCTCCTCAAGCACCTGCGATATTGCCGTTTCGAGTGTAGCTTCTATACGCGCACCTGCAGCACGGGTATGACCGCCACCTCCAAACGTTTGCGCTAGATCAGCCACGTCGACCTTACCCGCAGAACGCAAACTAACTTTAACCGCATGTTCATGAATGACTTTGAACAGAATCCCTACTTCCACACCTCGAATATTGCGAGGGTAGTTCACGAGACCTTCTAAATCTTCATTAGCAGCAGCACATTCAATCATATCCTCCGGTGTAACATAGAGCCAGGCAATATCCCCTTCGGGTGATAATTGAAGAGTATTTAACGCTTTATTTAAAATTTTAATCTGCGGCAATGTCATTTCTTCAAGTAATGTCTCAGCCAGTTCAGGACCGTTAACGCCATAAGAAAGCAGTTCAGATACGGCTGCCATTACTTTTGGTGATGTATTGGTATATCGAAATCCACCAGTATCTGTCAAAAGACCTGTGTATAAAGCTGTGGCGATATCAATGTCCCATTGAATCTCGAACGTCTTCAGCAGATCGAACAAAATTTCCGCAGTCGCAGCAGCATCCGGTTTGATTAAGTTCACAAGTCCATAACCGTTGTTAGTGGGATGATGGTCAATGTTCAGGATTAGAGCATCCTTCGCAAAATAGCGATGAGTCAGTCCTACTCGCTGAAAATCAGCACAATCCACACAGATCACATTGCTGTATTGACGGGGCGGCTCACTAGAGGCCATATTGATGATTTCATCCGAATGCCATAAATATTCCATCCGCTTCGGTATCGGTCCTTCATTCAGCATAGTGTATTTTTTGCCCAGACATGAGAGAAGCCAGCCCACCGCTAGGGTGGAGCTGACTGCATCTCCGTCCGGCTGAACATGCGACACTACAAGGTAATCGTCGTGTTCCAGCAGAAACTCACGGGTCTGCTGGAGACTTTGTTCATAGCTCTGCATTCGCCGTCTCCTTTATAAAGGTTGTTCAAAATAGCCTTGAGCTATTTTGAACTCCTTTTAGTACCTATTTCTAATCGTTCTTATGAAGCTCTCCAAGAAGTTTCTCAATGTGACTGCCATAAGCGACAGATTCATCGATCTTGAAGATCAGTTCCGGTGTATGCCGAAGGCGTATCGCCTTGCCAAGCTCCGAGCGAAGAAAACCATTAGCTTTTTCAATCGCTTTAAGGGAGCCTGACTTCTGCTCTTCATCCCCGAACACGCTTAGGTATACTTTCGCTTGCGACAGATCGTTAGTCACGTCTACGCCAGTTACAGTTACAAAACCGATTCGAGGATCTTTCAGTCCGCTTTGGATAAGTTGACTAAGCTCTTTCTTGATCTGCTCGCCCACTCGTCCTGCTCTAATTTTAGACATCTATATTCACCTCTTCGCTTAGCGCTCTACAGTTTCCATAAGAAACGCTTCGATAATGTCGCCCTCTTGGACGTCATTATAGCGTTCCAAAGTTATGCCGCATTCATAACCTTGCGCCACTTCTTTGGCATCATCTTTAAAGCGTTTCAAGGTATCAACTTTACCTGTAAATACAACGATTCCGCTACGGATCAAGCGCATTTCAGCATTACGGGTAATTTTACCATCAATAACCATACAACCTGCAATGGTACCCACTTTACTGATTTTGAAGACGCTACGTACTTCAGCGTGACCGATAACGTTCTCTTTATAGATAGGATCAAGCATACCCTTCATTGCACTTTCGATTTCCTCAATTACATTGTAGATGATGTTATGGAGACGAACATCTACTTTTTCTTGTTCAGCAGCTGCCTTGGTTTGAGCGTCAGGACGAACGTTAAAGCCAATAACAATAGCATTAGATGCTGCTGCAAGTGTAATATCGGATTCCGTAATGGCACCAGCACCACTGTGAATGATCTTCACGCGGACGCCTTCCACTTCGATCTTAGCCAGGGAACCTTTAAGTGCCTCGACCGAACCTTGTACGTCAGCTTTAATGATAACGTTAAGGTCTTTGATCTCGCCGTCTTTAATGTGCTGGAACAAATCATCCAATGTTACACGGGTGTTCGTATTCAGCTCAGATTGACGTTGGGATGTGGAACGTCTATCAGCAATCGCACGGGCTTTACGCTCGTCTTCGAAAGCCATAAACGGATCGCCAGCTTGTGGTACCTCAGTCAAACCAGTAATTTCTACTGGAGTGGAAGGTCCAGCTTCCTTGATCTTACGTCCTTTATCATTAACCATCGCACGTACACGTCCGAAGCAGTTACCTGCTACGAAAGCATCGCCGACTTTCAATGTACCGTTCTGTACCAGAACACGTGCAACTGGTCCACGATTCTTATCAAGCTCAGCTTCTATAACCGTACCACGTGCCCGTTTGTCAGGGTTCGCTTTGTACTCATTTACTTCAGCAACGAGCAGAATCATTTCCAGCAGTTCTTCCAAGTTAATACGTTGTTTTGCAGAAAGGTTAACGAAGATGGTATCTCCGCCCCACTCTTCAGGAACGAGTTCATAGCTTGTAAGCTCTTGCTTCACTTTGTCAGGATCTGCACCCGGCTTGTCGATTTTATTAACAGCGACAATAATCGGAAGTCCAGCAGCCTTAGCATGTGCAATAGCTTCAACGGTCTGAGGCATAACACCGTCATCAGCAGCAACTACGATAATAGTCATATCTGTTACCTGTGCACCACGAGCACGCATAGCAGTAAATGCTTCGTGACCAGGTGTATCTAGGAACGTTATTTTCTTCTGGTTGATTTCAACTTGATAAGCACCGATATGCTGTGTGATTCCGCCTGCTTCGCCTAGAGATACACTCGTCGAACGAATGGCATCCAGCAAAGTAGTTTTACCGTGGTCAACGTGACCCATGATCGTAACTACTGGAGGACGTGACTGAAGTTCTTCTTCAGCATCATTCTCTTCCACAGTTTCAAAGCTATCCTCATCAACAGGAATCTTCACTTCTACTTCTACGCCGAATTCAGCAGCAAGTAGCAGGATGGTGTCGATATCCAGCTCTTGGTTGATGGTTGCCATAACACCCATAGAGATCAGCTTCTTAATTACTTCAGAAGCGTCTTTGTGAAGCAATTTTGCTGTTTCACCAACAGTCATGCTACCACGAACGATAATCTTCTTAGGTGTGTTATCGATCTTCTCACGGTGAACCATTGGCTGATTCTTGCCGCGGCCATTCTTACCACCACGACCGCGGTAGTTACCGCCTTTGCCATCATCAAACCGTCTATTGTTCGTATTTGGTCTACCACCAGTGGTGTTCTTCTTAGGACCTCTGTCGTCACCGCGTGTGAAGCCACCGCCAGTGCCAGATTGACCTTGTGGGCGGCTGTCAGTGCGAGGTGCACTGCTTTGTCCTTGCGGACGGCTGCCAGTATTGCTTCCTTGTGGACGGCTACCACCGGTATTACTACCTTGCGGACGGCTACCACCGGTACTGCTACCTTGTGGACGGCTGCCAGTATTACTTCCTTGTGGACGGCTTCCGCTAGTAGTGTTACCTTGTGGACGATTGCCGCCTGTGCTACTTCCTTGCGGACGGCTTCCGCTAGTACTGTTAGTACGTGGAGCTCCGCTTTGTTGCGGACGTGCATTCTGCGTTGAACCTGTTGTTGTTCTGCGGGAATCTTGTCCGCTTTGGGGCCTTGGGGACGTCGTCGATTGGTTGTTGTTTTGGTTACTGTTCATACCTACCTGCTTTTCCTGTTGATTTTTGTTGGCATTCTGAGCACTTTGGGGTTCGGCAGTTACCGCACCGGTTGTCACCGGACGGCTGCTGGAGCTGGTATCCCGTTTGGCTGCAGCGTTCGACTTGATATCCTTGAAGAATTGCTCTACTTTGTTCACGGAACCGTTCTCCATGACACTCATATGATTATTCACAGGGACATTCAAACGCTTCAGAATTGTAATAATTTCTTTACTGCTCATGTTTAGTGACTTGGCGTATTCGTACACGCGCAATTTATCTTTGTTCTCTTCTTTAGTCAATAAATCCACCTCCGACAGTATCTCCGAGTTGCTTGGAGATCATTTCCGCGAATCCTTTATCCGTAATGGCCAGTACTACACGCTGGTCTTTACCAATACTTGCACCGAGGCTGTCTCGGTGAAATGCGATTACTAGTGGAATATCGTAGGTTCCGCATTTATCACGGAACTTTTTTTGGGTATTATCTGAAGCGTCACCTGCCAGAACGACCAGCTTCGCCTCTGAAGACCGTACAGCTTTGAGTACAGCCTCATCGCCGGTGACTATCTTGCCTGCTCTCATGGCAAGCCCTAAATAAGAAAGCGCCTTACTCATTATCCTCACTATCCTTTGCTGCTAGAAACTGCTCTTCCACGGAAGTAAACTCCCGGGCAAGCTGGTCATAGATTTCAGGACTCACTTGACATTTCAAAGCGCGGTCAAGTGCTTTATTCTTCTGTGCCAGCTTAAAGCATTCAAGCTTGCCGCATATGTAAGCACCGCGGCCTGACTTCTTACCTGTCAGATCAATCAGTACTTCGCCCTCGGGCGTTCTAACCACTCGAATCAGCTCTTTTTTCGGCATCATCTCCTGGGTAGCAACGCATTTGCGCAGCGGCACCTTTCTTTGTTTCATACATACGCCTCCCGTCAAGCAGGTTAATTAATCAATGGAGACGGAATCCTGATGCATTTCATCAATAGAAGTTCTCGGTCTACCGTATTCCTGCTCCGCTTGACTTTCACTCTTAATATCAATTTTCCAGCCGGTAAGCTTAGCGGCAAGACGTGCATTTTGCCCTTTAATACCGATAGCCAGTGATAATTGATAATCAGGAACGATCACCCGTGCCATTTTCTCTGCTTCAAAGACTTGAACTTCAAGCACTTTAGAAGGGCTGAGTGCATTAGCGACATACTCCTGCACCAGATCAGAGTAACGGACGATATCGATCTTCTCGCCACGAAGCTCAGTAACGATGGTTTGAACGCGTGTTCCTCTTGGGCCTACGCAAGAACCAACTGGATCCACTTCCGGATTGCGGGAATACACAGCAATCTTCGAACGGAAGCCAGCTTCACGAGCTACGGAACGAATTTCAACTACACCATCAAAAATTTCCGGAACTTCTAGTTCGAACAGACGCTTCAGCAATCCGGGATGACTGCGGGACAGCATAATTTGCGGTCCTTTAGTCGTGTTCTCAACTTTAGTGATATAAGCCTTGATACGCTCGCTTTGTTTAAACTTCTCACCTGGCATCAATTCACTAAGCGGCAAGACCGCTTCGATTTTACCAAGATCAATGTAAATGTTCCGCATATCTTGACGTTGTACAAGTCCTGTTACAATATCATCTTCTTTGTCAATAAAGGCATTATAGATGAGTCCACGCTCTGCTTCGCGAATCCGTTGTGTTACAACCTGCTTTGCAGTCTGTGCAGCAATACGCCCGAAATCACGTGGTGTTACTTCAAGCTCAGCAATGTCTTCAAGCTGGAAATGCGGGTTAATTTCTCTGGCTGCCGGCAATGAGATTTCAGTCCTTGTATCCAGGACCTCTTCAACAATTAGCTTGCGGGCAAACACTTTAATGACACCTGTGTTGCGGTTCATGTCAACACGCACGTTCTGTGCTGCATTGAAATTACGTTTATAACTAGAGATCAGCGCCGCTTCGATCGCTTCGAACAGCACATCTTTACTGATGCCTCTCTCCCTTTCCAGCTCATTCATTGCTTCAATAAACTCCATACTCATGAATTTCCGGCCCCCCTTTCAAGACGTTAAAAAATAATGGCCAATCTCGCGCTTGCGACTTTGGCATACGGTACTAAATGTTCTTTTTTGCCCGCGGAGATGAGCAGTTCCTCGTTCTCGAACGAGAGCAAACGACCTTCAAATTCTTTGAGTCCTTGAATCGGCTCATAAACAGTCACATACACGTCCTTACCTACCGCTTTAGCTACATCCGCAGCTTTTTTGAGAGGACGCTCTGCTCCCGGTGAGGAAACCTCAAGGAAATATGCCTCAGGGATAGGATCATTCTCATCCAACTGCTGACTGAAATATTCGCTAATGCTTCCGCAGTCATCAATATCAATGCCGCCTTCTTTATCTACGAATATACGCAGAAACCAATTGGAGCCTTCCTTCACGTATTCAACGTCCACCAGTTCGAAACCATTGTCGTCGAGATAGGGCCCGAGCATCTGCTCTACCGTTTGTTTAATTTTAGATTTGGGTGTGCTCAAAAGAAAATTACCTCCACGAACTTGTCTTTTGCTATATACCAAAGATAAAGAGTGGGTTTCCCCACTCTTTACACAACGGACTTATCTCATTATTACCAAAGAAATTATACCATAGTGAGTCTGGACTGACAAGTGCTAGCCCTTGACTCCCCCTTTGGAACTCTCTTTTCCAGCCATGAAATAAGTGTTGTTAAAGCCTTTAAAATAGGGAAAGTTGATTGCTCTCCGGTAAGCCGCGGAAGCAGCCCATATTGGTTAGCAGCTCAATAACTGTCTTACTCGCCTTGGATTTTTGCTGGAAATCCTCAATAGAAAGGAACTCCCCGGCATCTTTCGCAGCAGCAATGTTGATAGCAGCATTCTCACCAATTCCCGCTAATGCGGAAAACGGAGGAATCAAACTCTTGTCATCAACAATAAACTTATTCGCTTCCGAACGGTAAAGATCAATGTTTTTGAATGTAAACCCACGTGCCGTCATCTCCAAAGCCATCTCAAGGACAGGCAACATCGCCTTTTCCTTAGGCAAAGCTTGAAATCCTTTTTGCTCAATTTCTACGATCTGACGGTTGATCGCTTCATATCCCTTACAGCACAATTCAATATCAAAATCTGCTGCACGTACAGAGAAATAAGTCGCATAATATTCAATAGGATGATACAGCTTGAAGTAGGCGGTACGTACTGCAGAAATTACGTATGCAGCAGCATGCGCCTTCGGGAACATGTATTGAATCTTCAGACAAGAATCAATATACCATTGTGGAACCTTGCACTTTTTCATTTCCTCGATCCATTCGTCAGATAAACCTTTACCTTTACGAACACTCTCGGTGATTTTAAAGGCCAAGCTCGCATCCATTCCCGCTTTATAAATTAAGAAGAGCATGATGTCATCCCGACAACCGATAACGGTCTTAATGTTACAAGTGTTATTCTTTATAAGCTCTTGCGCGTTACCAAGCCAAACTCCAGTACCATGAGACAAACCTGATATTTGCAGTAAGTCAGCAAAGCTGGATGGTTTCGACTCAATAAGCATTTGACGTACGAACTTGGTACCCATTTCGGGCACACCATAAGTCGCAACCGGCGATCTGATTTCGTCAGGTCTCACTCCAAGTGCATCTGTAGAGTTAAACATGCTCATTACTTTCGGATCATTCATCGGGATAGAAGTTGGATCAACACCTGTCAAATCCTGGAGCATCCGCATCATCGTCGGATCATCATGACCCAGAATATCAAGCTTCAGCAAATTCGCGTCAAAAGCGTGATAATCAAAGTGTGTGGTCTTCCATTCGGCATTGACATCATCCGCCGGGAATTGCACTGGCGTAATATCTTCTACCTCCATATAGTCTGGAACAACGACTATACCACCCGGATGCTGTCCCGTACTACGTTTAACGCCTGTACAGCCGGCCGCCAGACGGCCAACTTCAGCTCCACGCCAACGTTTCTGGTGAAGTTCTTCGTATTTTTTTGCAAATCCGAAGGCTGTCTTCTCAGCCACGGTACCAATCGTTCCGGCACGGAATACATTTTTCTCACCAAACATTTCTTTGGTAAAGTTATGTGCATTCGGCTGATATTCCCCTGAGAAGTTCAAGTCGATATCGGGAACTTTATCCCCTTTAAATCCAAGGAAGGTCTCGAACGGAATATCCTGGCCTTCGCCTTTGAGCTTCTGACCGCAATCCGGGCAGACTTTATCTGGTAAATCGAATCCGCTCCGCACACTACCGTCCAGGAACCATTCACTATGGCGACACTCAGGGTTTAGGCAAATATAATGCGCAGGCAAAGGATTAACTTCTGAAATCCCAAGAAATGTAGCTACTACAGAAGAGCCTACAGAACCCCGCGAGCCTACGAGATATCCATCTCGATTTGATTTTTTAACGAGACGTTCAGAAATCAAATAGTTGGCAGAGAACCCGAATTTAATAATCGGTGCAAGCTCTTTCTCCAAACGGGCAATCACTACTTCAGGTAGTTCTTCGCCATAAATGGATTTGGCAGTGTTATAACAGGTCTCGCGAATTTCTTCGTCCGCCCCTTCAAGAATTGGTGTAAATAGCTTATCTGGAAATAGCTCCAGCTCTTCAAAACGTTCTGCCAGCTCAACGGTATTCGTAACCACGACTTCCTTCGATTTTTCAGCACCGAGAAAATCGAATTCAGACAGCATTTCATCCGTTGTGCGGAAGTGTGCATCCGGTTTGCGTTGGTCTTTAAGCGGACTAAAGCCTGTGATCCCATTAATCGTAATATCACGATACAGCTTGTCCCGGGGTTCAAGATAATGCACATTCCCTGTTGCGATAACAGGTTTATTCAACTGTTCCCCTATTTCGCAAACCTTGCGGACTACATCGCGAAGCTCATCAGGGCCTGCTACAAAGCCCTTGTCCACCAAGTGCATGTACATGGTCAAAGGCTGAATCTCCAGCACATCATAAAAATGAGCAACCTCCATGGCTTCCTCAGTCGTTTTATTGAGTACTGCTTCAAAAAACTCTCCACGTTCACAACCGGAAATCACAAGCAGTCCATCTCTATGCTCTTCCAGCTTGGATTTTGGAATACAAGGTACACGTTTGAAATATTCCGTATGTGACATGGAAATGAGCTTATAGAGATTTTTTTTGCCTACTTGATTAAGTGCATAAATATTACAGTGGAACGGTCTTGTGTTCGAAAGATCATTACCCACATAATCGTTTAGTCGATCAAGGCGGGTCATGCCCTTCATCTTTTCAGCATCTGCGAGCAATCCTGTTAATATACCGCCGAGTGCTATGGTATCATCAATCGCACGGTGATGGCTTTCCAGAAGAACTTTATATTTATCGGCTAATGTGTTCAGCCTGTGATTCTTCATGCTTGGATATAGTAACCGAGCGAGCTCAAGCGTATCAAGAGATGGATTTGGAAGCACAGGTTCACCTATTTTACGTAACGAGGCCTGAATAAAACCCATATCAAATCGGGCGTTATGAGCAACAAGGATACTGTCACCCACAAATTCAACAAACTTACGCAGCACTGGTTCAAGATCAGGAGCATCCTTAACCATTTCATCCGTAATATTGGTCAATTGCTGAATATGATAAGGGATCTTCTCATGCGGATTAACAAAAGTAGAATAACGCTCTACTTCTTTGCCTTCGCACATTTTAATGGCCGCCAGCTCCGTAATATTATTGCGGGTAATCGATAATCCAGTGGTCTCTATATCAAACACTACATAGGTAGCTGTCTTCAAGTCCAAAGGCTGAGCATTCTCGACAATATTTACAGAGTCATTCACAACATTGGCTTCCACGCCATAAATCATTTTTATCTTATGCTTATGAGCTGCATGGTTCGCATCAGGAAAAGCCTGAACTCCGCCATGATCAGAAATAGCAATCGCAGGATGCCCCCACTGGGCAGCTGTTTTGACATAGGTAGTGATCGGAGTGACCGCATCCATCGTACTCATCGTAGTGTGAAGGTGGAATTCCACCCGTTTCTTAGGAGCCGTATCTTTACGCGCAGGCGGTGCCTTAACTTCCGTTAAATCCGAAGGGATCATCACTAGCTCAGGAATCTGCATAAAACGGTCATATTCAACTTTTCCGCGTGCTCTTACCCATTTACCGTTTGCTAGCTGACTCATAACCTTCAGATCATCTTTAGTCTTCGCGAACATCTTCATTTGTAGAGAATCCGTGAAATCAGTCAAACTGAAGGTGAACAAGGTACTGCCATTGCGAAGTTCCTTACGATCCAGACCAAAAATGGTACCCTGAATTGTAATTTTCTTCTCTTCATCTTGAATTTCAAGAATCGGCACGGCCTGTTCCTTAATTTCATACCCCACTTGAAGCTTAATTACTTCATTAGGATCGCTATCATCAGCAGGAGCTTCTGTTTCTACAGCAGTCATCATCTGCTCAACGATCTCGCGTTGTTCTTGCTGAAGCTTTTGCTGAAATTCTTCGTATGCTTCAACATTATTATTTTCGTTCTCTGCCATTAGCACTTTAACTTTTATGGAGAGACCGAAATACTTATCATAAAATTTAATAATTGCCCCATCGATGCCTTTTTTACGAGCCAGCTCCATAGAAGTGGAGTCACTCATCGTCAGCATTAAAGTGTCATCTTTAAGCTCTTGGGTAGAACGTGTCAGCCAGCCATTAACCGAAGGGATCTCGCGAGTCACCCACTCCAGAAACAATCCCCAATATTCTTGGACTAGCTCTGCTCTACTAACTTTTTGATCATATACGAATAAAAAGTTTACTTTGGCTATATGCTGTAGCTTCTCGCGCATTCTGAGGCAAAATGTCCGGTATACCTGAGCTGGAACAAGACTTTCTTTCGCAATCACAATTTGCCAGTCTCGGTTACCACGGCTGATCTCTACACGCTCTATATATCCATCTAAAAAGTAGGGATCCATAATTGCAGGTGGAATTTCACCTTGCTTCATCAAGAGCTCGAATCTTTTTCTTCTCTCCTGGTTTTGTTCCATGCTTTCCTCCCACCTTTGATAACTCCGTAAAACACAATCAATGATATTCAGTGAAAGTACAATATGATAAGAAGAAACGACGTTGTCGTCTTTTCAAGACGATAACTGTTTCTCGCAAAAATATAAGGATAATTTATTACGTAAGCATATAAATTCTTATATTTTAAAAAGCTTCTGGATTCAAAAAGCATTGGGTTTTTTCGGCCCGCTGACTCCTCTCTCCAGAAGCTAGATTAAAATACTACAAGACTGTTGATCGGTACCAAAAGATTAATATGCCTTTGCAAAAACCACAGTATGCTCAGCCGGTTTGCCACAGCAAATGCAGACTTGTTTCTTCTCCGCCGGATCGAAAGGAATGTTTCGGCTACCCGCACCTGTCTCTTCCTTAACTTTGGACTCGCATTCTTCGGAACCACACCAGCCAGCTAGTGCAAAGCCGCGTTTTTCTTCCATTGAAGCTTTCATTTCTTCCAAGGAATCTACAGAATAGAAATGGTCCTCGCGGAATTTCAGGGCACGTTCGAACATTTCATTATGAACCTGCTCGAGCATTGCTTGTACCTCTTCAACAAGGTTCTCCTGCTGAATTACCTTCTTCTCACCTGTGACACGGGATACGATAACGCAAACGCCATTCTCCATATCGCGTGGTCCAAGCTCCAAGCGCACAGGTATACCGCGCATTTCATATTCATTGAACTTCCAACCTGGCGTTACATCCGAACGATCATCCACACGTACACGAACACCTGCGTTCTTCAGCTCCTTGAACAGCTCGTCTGTCCGTCCAATCACGGCTTCGCGAGTTTTAGGAGGTCCGATCGGAATCATAATCACTTGAGTTGGCGCTACCTTAGGTGGCAGAACAAGACCACGGTCATCACCATGTACCATAATCAGCGAACCAATCAAGCGTGTAGTGGATCCCCATGAAGTGGTATGCACATATTCTAAATTATTGTCGCGGCTCAAATACTGGATCTCAAATGCTGTTGCAAACTTGGTACCCAAGTAATGTGAGGTAGCAGCCTGAACAGCACGTCCATCTTTCATCATCGCTTCAATAGAATACGTATCTACTGCACCAGCAAAACGCTCGGAAGGTGTCTTTTGTCCAGTGATCACCGGAATGGCAAGGAATGTCTCGGCAAAATCACGGTAGTTATCCAACATCTTCATGGTTTCTTCACGAGCTTCGGCTTCATTCTCATGTGCGGTATGCCCTTCTTGCCAAAGAAACTCAGTAGTGCGGATAAATGGTAAAGTACGCTTCTCCCAACGAACCACGTTCGCCCATTGATTGATAAGTACAGGAAGGTCACGATAGGACTGAATCCATTTGGAATACATATGCCCGAACATGGTCTCAGAAGTAGGACGGACCGCCAGACGTTCTTCAAGCACGTCTCCACCAGCCTCAGTTACCCATGGCAGTTCGGGATTAAAGCCTTCAATATGATCCTTTTCCTTTTGAAAGAAACTCTCTGGAATAAACACTGGAAAATAAGCATTACGATGCCCAGTTTCCTTGAGGCGACGGTTCATTTCCTCCTGAATATGCTCCCATATTTCATAGCCCTCTGGCTTAAATACGATACAGCCACGAACAGGAGAGTAGTCCATCAAGTCTCCTTTTTTTATAACATCAATATACCAGCGTGAGAAATCCTCGCTTTGCGGCGTGATTTCCGTAACGAATTGCTTATCTTTTGCCATGTAATGGAATGCCTCCCGAAGAAAATTAGCCGCTGATCAAACGTAAAATATCATTATACGTAACAGCAATCATTAATAAAAATAACAGTGCAAATCCGACAAAGTGAACCATACCTTCACGACTCGGATCTACAGGTTTACCGCGTAATGCCTCCACACCTAGGAACGCCAGACGGCTTCCATCGAGTGCTGGAATCGGCAATAGGTTGAAAATCCCCAGATACAAGCTTAGGATAGCAGCCCAATAGGTAAGATACTGAATGCCTTGTTGGGCAATTTGACCGGTTACTTCAAAGGTACGAACCGGACCTCCAATATCATCCATATTGAATTTATTGATCAATTGCTTAAAGCCCAGAAAGATAGCTTCCGTCGTATCGACCATAGCTTTACCTGAACCTGTCAACGTCTCTCCAACCCCTGCTTTGCGGGTAGGAAGCTCAGGTGTAATCCCAATTTTACCGCCTTCTTGTCCCTCCATGCTACGAGGAACGAGAGTCACATTAAGGGTCTCATCACCACGTTGCAGCATCCATTTCATTTCTTTCCCTTTGGACTCCGAGGTTAAGTCAATCATTTTTTGGTAATCGGCACCAATCTTCTCACCGTTGATGGAGACAATAATGTCACCCTTCTGCAATCCCGCCTCTTGTGCAGGCATTCCTTCAGAGACATCACCGATCTTAACATAAGTAGGATTCTCCACCGGAATTCCAACCATTTGCAAATGGATGGCAAACAGAACAAAGGCTAACAGGAAGTTCATCACAGGACCCGCAACAATAGCCAATGCACGCTGACCCACGGTTTTACTACCGAATTGGCGATCTTTAGGGGCAATTTGAGTCTGTTGCGTTCCTTTAATCATCATCGCTTGAGGATGAACATCATAAGTAGTAACTTCGCCATCGACATCCAAGCGGATTTGCAGATCATTTTCAAGATCAGTATGCAAAGCCTCACCACGGATTACATTTTTACGTGTATCCAATGCGTCCAGATAAATATTTTTTACTTTGTTATCCTGACCGAGTCTTACTGCAATGGTCTGCCCTGAGCCAATTTCAATAATTTCTGGATCTTCACCAGCCATCCGAGCATAACCGCCAAAAGGCAGTAAACGCAAAGTGAACTGTGTCTCATTCCGTTTATAAGAAAACAGTTTCGGACCGAAACCGATAGCAAATTCCCTCACGAGAATACCGGCGCGTTTGGCAAAATAATAGTGACCCCATTCATGTACAGTCACCAGGACAAAAAACATGAGCACCGTTAATAAAACGACTTGAACCATTTCCAAACGTATCATCCCCCTTTAGGTGTAAGACCGAAGTATGTCCTCTTAATTTATCATTATTCTCCGATCAGGCACAAGAGAATCAACTGTCCCAACCTATTTTTAGGGCAAAGTAAGTATTTCCAGTCAAGCAATAACGCCATCGGCGTCCCTTAAGGAGACGGTACGCATTTACGCGAGAAATATAAGGATAATGTATATAGTGAAACTTATACTTTCTTATATTTTTAAAAGAGATCTTTCTACCTTCTACAGCGTTGCTGCCAGCTCACGAACACGCTTATCACAGGATTCAATTTGTTCCAAATTCGGATTGTCCTCGTTAATATGACGATGCAGCACTTCCCCGATGATCTCCTCAATGCGCAGGAACGGGATCTCATGACTCAAGAAACGAGCAACAGCAACTTCATTTGCAGCATTAAAAGCAGTAGTAGCTGTCCCTCCAGCTTTTCCACAATCCATGGCTAGCTTAAGCGCAGGGAATCGTTCATAGTCCATTTCCCGGAAAGTCAAACGTCCAACTTCAGCTAACGACAAACGCTGTGCTGGCGATGCCCAGCGTTCGGGATACGTGAGCGCATATTGAATCGGGACACGCATATCGGGATTACCAAGCTGAGCAATAATGCTGCTATCGCGGAACTCCACATAAGAGTGAATGATACTCTCTGGATGCAAAAGTACATTTACTTGTTCATAAGGTAGACCAAATAGCCAATGCGCTTCTATCACCTCAAGCCCTTTATTCACCATTGTAGCAGAATCAATCGTGATTTTCGCGCCCATGCTCCAATTTGGATGACGAAGTGCATCCTCTACCGTTACATTTTTGAGTTGATCACGAGTGAAATCCCGGAAGGATCCACCAGAAGCTGTTAAAGTGATACAAGCTATATCAGCAAGGTTCTCACCATTTAAGCACTGAAAGATAGCTGAATGCTCGCTATCAATAGGTAACAACTTAACACCCTTACGATTAGCTAGATCAGTGACGAGGTGTCCTGCCGTTACCAAAGTCTCTTTATTAGCTAATCCAATATGTTTGCCTGCTTCGATCGCAGCTAACGTGGATTGGAGGCCTACACTACCCATAACAGCCGTTACGACCATTTCGGCATCTCCACCAGCTGCCACCTCAACAAGACCTTCATTCCCGCTGTATAGCTGTATGCCAGAAGGCAGACTGGATCTAATCTCATCTGCCAACTCCTTTGTTGCAACAGAAACACGACGAGGATTAAACCGACGAACTTGTTCCAGCAATAACGCTGTATTCGTTCCAGCTGCCAAGCCATCTACTTGAAAAGAGTCTGGGTGCATAGCGATGACATCTAGAGTCTGAGTGCCGATCGAACCTGTGGAACCAAGAACACTTATTTTTTTCATAGTTATACCCTCTCCTTCCGTTAATAGTAAGGCATGAGCGTTAGGATATGTACGAATGGAAAGACGATAATCCAGCTGTCACATCGATCAAGAATACCACCGTGACCTGGCAGAAGTGTGCCTGAATCTTTGATACCATACGCACGTTTATAGGCAGATTGCACAAGATCACCAAGCTGACCCAAGACCGCACAAGAAAGCCCTATAAGGAGCGCTCGTCCTATCGCTAGTTGTTCAGGAGCAAATATTGCAAACACGATCGCGATTAGCATCGAGATCAGTACCCCACCTACTGCACCTTCCACCGTTTTGTTGGGACTGATGGCAGGCCAAAGTTTGTTCTTCCCCATGCTTCTTCCAACAAAGTAAGCACCGGCATCACTACCCCAAATGCAGAAAAGGAGTAAAAAAGTCCAGAACAAACCATGTCCGTCATCCGATGCACGAGCCATGGCCATATAAGAAAAACCCATTCCAATGTATACTATACCAGTAAACAGCAAGGCCGTTACTCGAATATCTAATTTATTTTTAGTAAAAACTGTAACTAAAAGGAACAACAGCAGCAGAATCCAAATTCCTTGTTCCCACGATAAGGGTGCAGAGATCCCAAGCAAATTCCAAGGGATCATAAAACTTAGAATGGCTGCATAACCAAGAACGGTAGAACCGGAAAGCGCAGGTATCCCTATCATTTTCACAAATTCATAAAACCCGATAAAAGCCATGGCAGTAAGTAACAACTGGTATGGCCAGTTCCCCAACACGCATAAGCCTAAAAATAGTGCTCCGGCAACAATTCCGGTAATCAATCGCTGCTTCAAAGGTTTCCATCTCCTATCAAGCTACTTCAGTCCACCATAACGGCGTGTACGGCGTTGATATTCAGCAACTGCCTGATGCAAATGCTCCTTATCAAATTCAGGCCAATACACATCAGTAAACCACAGCTCACTATAAGCAAGCTGCCATAGCATGAAATTGCTAAGTCGCATTTCTCCGCTTGTACGTATAAGCAAATCCGGATCTGGTAACCCACCAGATAACATTCGGCTATCGATTAGATCAGTCGTAATATCTTCCGGTGACAAAGCCCCTGATTGGATGTCTTTACCAATGCTGCGCATGCAGTCCTCAATTTCTTTACGTCCCCCATAATTAAGAGCAAAATTCAATATAAGTCCAGTATTGCCCTGTGTTCGGGAAACCGCTTCTTCCATAGCCTTGCGTGTATATGAAGGTAATGCATCAGTATCCCCCATCATACATACTTGGACATTCTTCTCAATCAGTTCATCAAGCTCAATGGCTAGAAACTCCACTGGCAAGCGCATCAGATAATCGACTTCTTCCTTTGGTCGTTTCCAATTTTCTGTCGAGAACGCATACATCGTCAAAAACTCAACACCCAGTTCGTCTGCAGCGATTGTAGCACGTTTAACAGCCTTCATGCCATTCTGATGACCCACAACGCGCGGCAACCCGCGACGCTTAGCCCAACGCCCATTGCCGTCCATAATAACAGCCACATGCCGGGGAATGTTATCCGGTGAAATCTCGACTGGCTGTTGCCTGTCTTTACGGCTCAGCCACGCTTGAACCCGTTTGATCATTTCCGTTTCCTCCAAGCTCTTATCAGAAAGAGACAAACCCCACCATTAACGGAGGGGCCTTAAGTCTCTAGAATATCTTTATACTTCCATAATCTCTTTTTCTTTGGATACAAGTACTTTATCGACCTCGGCTATGAACTTATCCGTTGTCTTTTGAATGTCTTCCTGATGGCCACGGGACTCATCTTCCGAGATACCGTTTTTCTCCATCTTCTTAATATCATCGTTGGCATCACGGCGAATGTTGCGGATCGCTACTTTCGCTTCTTCACCAAATTTCTTCGTCAATTTCACCAAGTCCGTCCGACGTTCTTCAGTCAGCGGAGGGATAGAAAGACGAATGATTGTGCCGTCATTAGCAGGCGTCAAACCGATATCCGATTTCATGATCGCCCGTTCAATGTCAGACATCGATGTTTTGTCCCAAGGCTGGATTAACAGTGTCCGGGAATCCGGAGTACTGATGTTCGCCAGCTGATTGATTGGAGTAGGAGAACCATAATATTCAACTTGAATGCGATCTAGCAGTGATGTTGTTGCACGTCCTGCACGCAATGTTGCCAAGTCACGTTTCAGCGATGAAATCGCTTTTTCCATACGCTCTTCGGCATTTTTTTTGACCGATTGTGGCATTAATCTACACTCCCTTTAACAATCGTTCCGATCTTCTCACCGAGAACGACACGTTTGATATTGCCTTGTTCAGTAATGGCAAATACAATGAGCGGTATATTATTATCCATGCATAGAGATGAAGCTGTGGAATCCATAACACCAAGGTTTTTGTTCAGAACATCCATGTAAGTGAGCTGTTCAAATTTCTCGGCTGTGCTGTCTTTAAACGGATCTGCTGAATATACACCATCAACCTTGTTCTTCGCCATCAGAATAACTTCTGCTTCGATTTCTGCTGCTCTAAGTGCTGCAGTAGTATCTGTAGAGAAGAAAGGGTTACCTGTGCCTGCTGCAAAAATAACAACACGGCCCTTCTCTAAGTGACGAATCGCACGACGACGAATGTACGGTTCAGCAATTTGCTGCATCGAGATCGAAGTCTGCACTCTTGTTGGCACATCGATTTGCTCTAATGCATCCTGCAGAGCAAGTGAATTCATTACTGTTGCCAGCATGCCCATATAATCTGCAGTAGCGCGATCTATGCCACTTGCACTACCAGCGATCCCGCGCCAAATGTTACCTCCACCACAAACAATCGCAACCTGAACGCCAAGTTCTACAACTTCCTTGATCTGTTCAGCGATGGAAATAATCATGTCGGCATCAATACCATATCCGTTTTGTCCTGCCAAAGACTCTCCACTTACCTTAAGGACTACTCTCTTAAATACCGGCTGTTCCAAATGTATACCCTCACTTTCTGCAAAAGACGGAACACTACGTGTACGTGTTCCGCTCTTCTGATGCTTGCCTTTATTCAATTCTTCACATGTATGATGAAGCTGATATTAATTATTTACTTGTGCCATAACTTCTTCAACAAAGTTATCCACTTTCTTTTCCAAACCTTCGCCTAGTTCAAAACGAGCAAAACGACGGATCGAGATATTTTCTCCGATTGTGCTGATTTTTTCATTCAGCAATTGGGAGATCGTTTTGTCTGGGTCTTTAACGAAGGTTTGCTCAAGCAAGCAATATTCTTCGTAATATTTACCAATACGTCCTTCAACCATTTTTTCAATGATTTTCTCAGGCTTACCTTCGTTCAAAGCTTGAGCTTTCAGGATTTCTTTTTCTTTTTCTACATCTTCTTGCGGAACTTCTTCACGACGAACATAACGTGGGTTTGCTGCAGCGATTTGCATAGCGATATCGCGAGCAAATTCCTTGAAGGAATCTGTTTTACCTACAAAGTCAGTTTCGCAGTTGATCTCTACAAGTACACCAATACGGCCGCCAGCGTGGATGTAAGATTCTACAACGCCTTCAGTAGCAATACGTCCTGCTTTGTTTGCTGCTGCGGACAGACCTTTTTCACGAAGCAATTCAGCCGCTTTAGTGATATCGTTATTAGCTTCTTCAAGCGCTTTTTTACAATCAAGCATACCAGCGCCTGTTCTTTCACGAAGTTCTTTTACTGCTTTTGCATCAACTGCCATTGTTTATTCCCTCCAGGTAATTGTCGTTTTCTTACATTATTCAAGGCCTTTATCCTAAAAAAAGGGCAGTGAGAGGTTATCCACCTGCCAACCACCCTTTTCATTTAAGTTCTTGTATGTGTTAGTCGCTACTTAAGCAGTAGTTGTGTCTTCGCCTTGGTGAGCTTCAACAACAGCGTCTGCCATTTTACCAGTCAACAATTTCACGGCGCGGATAGCGTCGTCGTTACCTGGAATTACGTAGTCGATTTCGTCCGGATCACAGTTAGTATCAACGATAGCTACGATTGGAATACCCAATTTGCGAGCTTCTGCAACTGCAATACGCTCTTTACGCGGGTCAATGATGAACAACGCGCTTGGTAGACCTTTCATGTTCTTGATACCGCCCAAGAATTTTTCAAGACGATCTTTCTCTTTGCGAAGAAGGATAACTTCTTTCTTAGGTAGAACTTCGAAAGTGCCGTCTTCTTCCCAAGATTCCAATTTCTTCAAACGATCAATACGTTTTTGGATAGTTTGGAAGTTAGTAAGAGTTCCGCCCAACCAACGTTGGTTAATGAAGAACATACCGGAACGTTCTGCTTCTTCTTTTACGGAATCTTGTGCTTGTTTCTTTGTTCCTACGAATAGGATTGTGCCGTTGTCACCAGCGACGCTTTTTACAAAGTTGTAAGCTTCTTCTACCTTCTTGACTGTTTTTTGCAAGTCAATAATGTAAATTCCGTTTCTTTCAGTGAAGATATAACGATCCATCTTTGGGTTCCAACGACGAGTCTGGTGACCGAAGTGTACCCCAGCTTCTAGAAGCTGTTTCATGGAGATTACTGCCATCTTCACACACCTCCTAAGTTTGGTTTATTGTGTGTCTCCTCCGCCGTGCGTCATCTTTCAGCAAGACTTTCTTCAGAAGAAAGCACCCCTTGTCGAAATCAACCGGCGTGTGTTTTAACACCGTCAATTACTATACCATATTTTATTAGTGTATGCAACGATCATTGAAAACTTATTAATTTTTCTAGTATAGAATCTAGACTCTCGTCTTTATTAAAGGTGTAAGAACCCGATTGAATCTTCGTATTGATCTGACGTTGATTGGCGGCTTTAAGAAAACTAGCCTTGTCCTTAATGACTTCAGCCTTCTCCAAAATATCTGCTGTTTTTGTCAGTGTGCTACCTGAAGGTATACGAACAACAACCCCTGCATCCGCAGTGGCTTTAGGCTTATCAGGTGCAACAGCAGATGGTGCAGTAGTGACCTCTGGCTTCTCAATAGTGCCTTCTTTAGGCGTTGAGGGCTCTTTAGGAGGGACAACCTTATTGGGGTTATCAGATACTGTAGGAGACACTACAGGAGCGGGAGAAGCCGCTACTGTAGGCTTAGAAGGTTCCACGTTCTCCGTACTTCCCTCATTACCGCCTTCTGTCTTCTCACCTTGAACAGCGTCCTCCAAAGCGGACTCGTCAGAAGGAGGTTCAGTAGATTCGTCGATAACCTTCAAGTTCAATTTCTCAGCACCTTGTATTACCTGTTCCTTGGTGAGTGGAGCCGCTCCACCGGATATCATTAACTGAAGTAATAGGGCGCCTGCAATTAGCCCTGTGCCAAGACCGAACAAAAAAGAACGGTTCTTCATCATACCGATTCCTCCTGTTTGGCGAGTTGCAGAATCAGTTGCACTTCTCCCCGCTGAAGTCCAGCCGTCTTGGCAATGGAGTCTATCGATTTCCCCTGCTCATGTAGTTCAAATAATCGTGGATACCGCAATTTAATAGAACTAATGGGTTTCGCTTTCACTTCTGGTTGTATTGAACTCAATTCAGCTCCGGCAGACGGGTCTCCGATCGCCGCAACCTTAGCATACGAACCCTTCTCAACCGAAACTTCCAACTCTCTTAACCGCTTTTCTTCGTTAGTTACTCGGCCCTCTAGTAATAAAGAGCTTTGCTGTAATTCTGTCAATTGATGCTGCAAATCACTAATCTGCCCTTGCATTGCTACATGATTAGTTTGTGATTGCTGTTTAATACTGCTGACCAACTGTGCTAGCTCTTCATTCTCGCGCTCTATGTCAGCCATATATAGCTCAAGCGCAGCCTCCGTTTCTTTGAGGCTTTGCTGCCCTGCTTTTCCTTCCTTCATACGCGCTGGAAGTAAAAGGGCATAAAGAATAGCGGCGACACCTACTAGCACAATATACACCCATGGTTGCAAGTGCCTTATCTCCTTTTACATATCAAATATAATTACCTATTAAAGACTCAGATCAATGCGCTGTCCTTTGTAAGGATGTTCCGCATCACGAGTGCCTGACTTCGAACGTTTCTCCGAGGAAGAATTCCCTCCGGAATGATGATTGCCTTTATCTCCGCCATCGCGTAAAGCAGATTCAGAAGATTCATCCACTTCAGCGCTTCGCATGGTCATTTCCTGACTTTGTTTCACATTTTGTCCGGCTAGTTGATGCTGATCAATAGCGGGGCGCTGCTGAGATTCATTCTGAACCTTACCCGCTTCCGTAGTCCGAGGTAGTGCAATTTGCAGTTCCACTGGTTTTAGGCTCATCATAACCCTCTTCTCATAAGAAGAAACGATGTTGTCGTCTTTTGAAGACGATAACTGTTTCTCGTAAAAATATAAGGATAATGTATAACGTGAAACTTATACTTTCTTATATTTCAAGAATGGCCGGCCGCTATTGCTGCCCGCCCGATTAATTGTATGGCGTTAAGGATATATCACCTTCACTATAAACAAACACAACTCGTTCTGTGGGGTCCTTTACAAATCGTGTATATCTGCCGATCATAATTTTGGATCCGCCATAGATCGTTTTGATCACTTCAACTCTAGCTCTGCCTGTATCTTCTAGCATTCTTTCAATCTCTAGTACACGTTCTTTAATTCTTTTTTCCTCACGTTGATGAGACTGTTTGGTAGCATTCAATTTAACGCGAAGTGCCACTTTATCTGCAGGGAGTTGACCATTAGTTGCCAATTGATTTAATAGATACAATGCTTTAGAGGTTTTGTCCTCATTTTCAAGTAATTGACGCAGTGATTGACGTAGCTCGTTAATCTCATTTCTGAGCTCAGGTACTACTCCTACCTCAATAGAAGTCGCTGTGGACATGGTATTGCCTATGGTACGTGCTACGACTCTTTCCCCAGACTGTACAGTTCCGCCAACTATCAATCCCTTAGCCCCGTTACAAAGAACGTCTCTGCCTGCACGTATATTGGAATGCATAATGCTCTGGGATACAATGACATCTTCACCAGCTGTTACATTACCATCTTGAATGAATGAGACCTTAACATTTTTCCCAGCAGTTACATGTCCTTTGTTATAGCCGATAATTCCACCTGTAATTTCGATAGATCCCCCAGAGATTAATTCCGCTCCTTCAACTCCACCAACTACACGAATATCACCAGCGGACTTTACAGAAAATCCTGAAAGTACGTTTCCTCGAATAACAACGGTACCTACAAAATCAATGTTCCCAGTACTGTAGTCCACATCACCATTCACTTCATAGACAGGAAATACATTGATTTTACCGCTATCGGTTAAAGTAACAAGACCGTCAATTGCGGCATACATCGAGGTTCCATTGTTATCAACGAGTACGTTCTTACCCACTTTAAAATGAGCTTCCCTTCCAGCTCTGAAAGCAAGCTCATCACCAGTTACAGTCTTACCATGCTTACCAGGCTGAGCAGGGATAATTCTAGCTATCAGCTTTCCTTTGAGGACGTTACGAAGCCGAACTAAATCCTTATAATCCACCTTACCATCCGCTTTTTCAAGCGGCTTGCGATCCTCTTCCAGATCAACAGTAAGCATAATACTTCCGTCGACTCCATTTACTGCAGGTTCACCTGTAGCAATAGCGACTTTACTCCAAAAAAACTCCTCCGGATGACTACAAATACGTCCAACAATATCACGCTGGACCCCGTAGCGAATATTGTGACTGTGCAGGAAGCTTTCCAATTCTGAAGGAGAGCAGGAAAAATTCTCATCCTTTTTGGAGAACTGCAAATACGCGATCCCTTTGTCATCCGAAAAAGTAATACTTAAGTACTGATCCAAAGCATTTTGACCGATCAATTTTGCTCCCCCTTGTCACCACTAACGGTTAATCGTTCTGCATAAGTAGATCGCGATTCTTCTCAAGCGTTCCCCTCAGCCGCAAAATAGCCTTGGAATGAAGCTGCGAAATCCGTGAAGGAGATAGTGACATGACCTCTGCGATTTCGCTCAATGATAAATCTTCATAATATAAAAGGGACACAACGGTCCGTTCTTTCACCGTTAATTTCTCAATACCTTTGGTGAGGGCTTCGCGTAAGTAGAACTCATTTACCTTGCTATCCGGATTCTTAGCTTTATCGTCCACCAGTATGGACATTCGGGTCTCTGATTCCTCTTCACGAATCGGGTCTTCCAGTGAACATAGTGACATTACAGCCACATCCTGCAACATATTTTGAAATTCAGTTACACTAATATTCAGGTATAGACTCATTTCCTCATCACTAACGGATCTCAAATACTTCTGTTCCAACTGCTGATAAGCGTCCTCGATTTTTTTAGCTTTTTCTCGCACAGATCTAGGGACCCAATCACTTTGGCGTAAGGAATCTAAAATCGCACCACGTACGCGCCAGGAAGCATAGGTCTGAAACTGCAATCCCCGTTTGTAGTCGAATTTTTCAATCGCATCAATTAATCCCATGACTCCATTGCTGGCTAAATCATCTTTAGATACATTTTTGGGCAATCCCACAGCCAAACGGCTGGATACATAATCAACAATATGGAGGTAACTCTCTATCAGCTTCTTTTTGGCTTCAGGGTCACTGTGTTCTTTCCACTGTTCCCATAGCTCATCAGTTTCCAATTGAGAAGCTTTACGCTCGTTCAATAGCTTTCACCCTTCCCAAAGTTTAGTCAGAGAGCTTGTCGCGGCGAAACCTGCCTAGTCATAAGAAGAAACGCCTTCGGCGTCCTCTCTGGGACGCCCATCGTTCCTTCGAAAAATATAAGAAATAAAGTATTTAGTGAAACTTATACTTTCTTATATTTAAGATAACCGATTCCGCCACAGCGCTCGCTTATTCTTCTTTCAGGTGACGAACGGCCTTGGCCAATTCTTCAGGATCTTTCATAGAGACTAGTTTTGGGGGTGTGAGCGGCTTGAACCCCTCACTGTTCCCACTCCCTTGTCCTGGCTTCGGTTTGAGTAGATTAATTAACTCTTCATCCTCATTAGGGGTACTGATGTCTAGCTTTGCACCAAGTTCTTCTCCCTCAACATCCTGTTCATCCGGAGGTGATGATTGATACACGATAAAACCCAATACCCATCTTAGGAGGAAAGCAAGCAGAAACCAGATGATAAATCCTAATAGGCTTCGTAATAAACTAGTACCGAGAACATTATTACTGTAGGTTACAAAAAAAGTGAATACAAAACCTATCAAACCAAACAGCAAGTTTATAAAAATGTTTCCTATCATCTTCATATTTATATTTCCTTAGCGCCTTTTTGCACACTGCGGATGAACAATACACCAGTGTTACAGGCAATTTCTATCGTACGGCCATAATTACCGCCCGTGTCTTCCGCAATTAACGGAATTTTCAAATGCTCAAGAGCAAGTTTACAAGATTCAACATTACGAGGCCCGATCCTCATGGTGTCGCTCCCCCCGGCAAAGGCAAACATTTGTGATCCTCCTGCCATCTTGGCTACGATCCGACTCCGAACCGCACCAAGCTCCAGCAAACGGGATAAGAGCTCCGGCACTGCAGTATCTGCAAACTTAGCGATGTTTAATTGCCCTTCCCTAGCAATCTCAGAAGTAGGGAGCATCACATGCGCCATTCCCGCGAGTTTTTTTCCAGGGTCAAACAATGTCAATCCCACGCAGGAGCCAAGACCCGTTGTACGAATCAAACTATCCTGGCTTCCAACGTTAAGATCTGCCATCCCTACTTTAATGATGCTTTGTTCTTCAATCATTTTCAAACGGAACTCCTAGCGATTTGAAGATTTTCGGGAATGATTCCGGATCGGGAATAAGGAAAAATTGCCCTTCAATTTCGTTTTTCCCCTCAAAAAAGGTAGTATCGATCAACAATGCATCGTCACCCATTTGCCCAAATTGCAGCAAACCATAGCTTAAGATGGCTCCAGCCATATCCATGGCAAGTGCAGGAACTGTTGGATACATAGAAAGTGAGGTAAAGTCTGCAAGTGAAGATAGGTACGATCCTGCTAATATATTTCCAATTTCACTCAGCGCGGAAAGTTCCATTTCTCCAAGTTCTTGGTCACTCAAAATCTCGATGCCTGCAATGCGACTGAGTAAGTTCAAAGCGGCTTCCGGGGAAAGTATGAAAAACAGGTTGCCCGGAGCTTCTCCCTCCACACGTAAGAAAACTGCATATACTAGTTCTTCAGCTCCACCAACTTTGTCCGTAATCTCTTCAAAGTTGAGAAGCTGTACCTTGGGAACAGCCATATCAATCGGCTTATTCAAGAGCTGTGATAATGCGGTGGCTGCATTCCCAGCTCCAATATTCCCGACTTCCTTAAGCACATCCATTTTAAAATCCTTATAGTGCTTAAATAATTCCACAGGTTAGCCCTCTAGGCTTTCTAATTGAACGATTTCGCCTTTGTTAAGCACTTCTGACAGATTAAGCATAATCAGCAAGCGCTCTTCACCTATCTTGGCCACCCCATCTAAATACTTCGCTTTGATGCCGCCAACAACATCTGGAGGTGTATCGATAGAATCCCTGTTCAAATCTATTACATCATTTGCTGAATCTACAATGAAACCTACTTCCATTTCATTAACAGATACGATAATTACACGTGACTGATCTGTTTGCTCCGCCTCTTCGATCCCAAAGCGGCCTCGAAGGTCAATCACAGGGATAACAACACCACGTAAATTAATTACACCCTTGATAAACGAATACGTTTTAGGCACACGAGTTATTGGCATCATGCGCTCAATGGTTTGTACCTTCTCAACTTCGATACCGTATTCCTCTGAACCTAATTTGAACACTATCACTTTAATATCTTCAGCCATGGAACGAACCTCCCTGTTCTATCCTAGTTATTTAATAAAAGCGTTCGGATCAATAATAAGTGCGACTTGGCCATCTCCAAGTATCGTTGCGCCAGATATCCCTTGAATTTCAGGTAAATATTTACCCAGATTCTTGATAACGATCTCGTTCTGACCAATAAAATCCTGTACAGCTAAGGCTACAAGACGCTCTCCCTTACGTACAACTACGATCTCTGTCTCTTCTTCAGTACTCTCATCATAATCAGGTACCGAAAATAGGCGACTTAGAGAAACTAGTGGAATATGAGAATTCCGGAACTCTATCATTTTGTTGCCATGAATCGTACGGATTTGAGTGTTCTGGACGATTCCAGTTTCCACAATAGAGGATAATGGAATGGCATACTTCTCAGAACCCAATCGAATAAGCATGGCTGCAATAATAGATAGAGTAAGTGGCAACTGAACTGAAAAATTCGTACCTTTACCTGGTGAAGAATAGATCGTTACATTACCACCCAGGGAAGAAATCTTAGATTTTACTACATCCAGTCCTACGCCACGACCTGAGACATCAGAAATAACTTCTGCCGTGCTGAAACCTGGTGCAAATAGTAATTGATAAGCTTCATCATCCGTCATGTTCTTCGCTTGCTCTTGCGTGATCACGCCTTTTTTCACAGCAGACTTCAAAACCTTCTCTGGATAAATACCTGTTCCATCTTCCTCAATTTCAATGAAGACATGATTTCCGCTGTGGAAAGCACGTAGATGAACTGTCCCAGTCTCTGGTTTACCAGCAGCAATACGGTCAGCAATGGATTCAATTCCGTGATCAACCGCATTACGCAATAAATGTACAAGTGGATCACCAATTTCATCAATTACCGTCCGGTCAAGCTCTGTTTCGGCACCCGTTACAATTAGATCTACTTTCTTGTCCAGCGACTTAGCAAGATCACGAAGCATACGTGGGAACCGGTTAAATACGGTATCTACTGGAACCATACGAAGCTTCATCACAATATTCTGGAGATCTCCGCTTACTCTGCCCATATGCTCGACAGTTTCCGTAAGATCACCATTCTGAACCTCAGAAGCCAGCTGTTCTAAACGAACTCTGTCAATCAGAAGTTCACTAAATAGATTCATGAGCACATCTAAGCGTTCGATATCTACACGAATCGTACGTGAAGGCGCCCCTCCTGTTTTAGTTGTTGCCGGCTTATTAGCTTCATCTTTGGTAGGCAATGGTTTAGATGCTACTGAAGTAGCTGGAGCTGTTTCCTCTACAGTGGCTGTTGCTGCAACCTCTGACACGGCAGCTGCCGTTTCTTGACCAAGCATTTTCAAGGATTCTTGATCTAGTGCTACTGCTGTTACTTTATCAATCTCAGACAAATTCATAATCATTGCCTGAATCTGATCAGCATTTTTTTGGGTTATGTAATAAAGTGAGAAGCTTTGGTCAAATTTCTCTTGTTCTATATCTTGAACGGATGGGAAGGATTTAACTACTTCCCCCGAACGTTCGAGCAGATCAAACACCATGTATGCACGTACAGCCTTAAGTTGACAATCCTTACGGATCGTTACGTCCACATACAATGCATGATGCCCTTCCTGAATCGATTGTTCTAGAACAGAAAATTGGAATTCATCTAAATGAATCGGAGTTTCAGCTGCTTGTGCAGCAGGCATATTAGCAGCAGATGCTGTACCGCCTTCAACAGGAATCTCACCCCGTACGATAGCCTGTAGGGATGAGACAATGGCTGATACATCTGCTTTACCTTCGCCACCGCTAGTAATATCCTCAACCATAGACTCTAAGGCATCCAAACTTTTGAATAACGTATCAAAAATGAAATCCTGCATGCGCAGCTTGTTATTACGTACAAGATCTAACACATTCTCCATTTGGTGTGTAAGTGAAGCCAAATCTTCAAAGCCCATAGTCGCTGCCATACCTTTTAAAGTGTGCGCAGAGCGGAATATTACCTGGACGATACTAAGATCCTCAGGATTCGCTTCCAGTCCCATCATGCTCTCGTTCAATGACTGCAGATGATCATTCGACTCATCAATAAACATGGATAAATATTGGTTCATGTCCATAGTAGAGCACCTCCCCTTCGAGTTCGCTTTTCCGTTATTTAACGGCTTGCACTAGCCTTGGAGCAATTTCTTGCAAAGGCAGTACATATTTGACGCACTGCAATTCCACCGCAGATCGCGGCATCCCGTAAACGACACAGGTCTCTTCACTTTCAGCAAATGTTGAAGTAACCCCTGAGTCATAGAGAGATTTCATCATCCTAGCACCATCACTACCCATCCCTGTCATCAACAACACGTGCCGATCTAGAGATGTGAGTGGAAGCAATGATTCGAATAAAACATCCACTGAAGGTCGGTGGCCATTTCGCGCCTCCTCCTTCGTGAGTACAACTGCATATTGCCCTTTAGATGTGGGTGTAACTTGTAAATGATAGCCTCCAGGCGCAATGTAGGCTGCTCCTTTTCGTAATATCATCCCCTGCTCTGCTTCTAACACTTCTAGCGGACTGAATGTATTCAGACGCTGGGCTAGTGATTTCGTAAACTTAGGCGGCATATGCTGCACAATGACAATAGGAGCTGGAAAATCCGCTGGAATTTTCTCCAGGAGTACCTTCAGTGCACGAGGTCCGCCTGTAGAACAACCGACAGCAACTAATTTGTGCAAATTCTTGCTACCAACCATTCGATCCGGAGAAAGTCCCGGAGACTCAGTAGATACCTCCACTAAAGACTCTATCACCGGTTTGGGCGGAATTGCTTTATTCTCTACTTTAGTCTTTGGTTTAGACTTTTCGATTAACGGTGTTTTAGCAGAGATGATTGGTTTAGTTGCTTTTTTAGGGATAGTACTATCTACTGGCTGTTTCCCCCGAGGTTTTCTCATTTCTTCATCTTTGAGAGAAGATTTAAGTGCTGCCTTGGGTTTGTCCGGCAACAATCTCGGGGCAGTCGGCAGTAATGGCTCTAAAGGGGTGATGTCAGGCATCCTAAAAGCAGATGCTCGCGCTTCACGTTGCTCTCGAGCCAACATAGCTTCTTTCATTTGCTCTCTTAGGGATTCCCCTACGCCCGTTATATCCTGGGAATTTGATATTGAAGGTTTACGAATGAAATCAAAAGCGCCCCATTCCAGTGCAAGAATGGTTTCCTTCATGCCCTCTTCATTGATGCCTGACAGCATAATCACTGGCAGCGGATCTGACGCCATTATTATTTTCAGCGCTTCCAGGCCGTTCATCTCCGGCATTTCCACATCCATAGTAACTAGATCCGGCCGAAGTTTATTTATTTTCTCGATAGCCTCGCGACCATTTGTGGCTGTTGCCGTCACCTGAAAGTCAGCGTCATTTTCAATTAAATCGGAAATGATCTTGCGCATAAATGCAGAATCATCAACAACCAAAACTTTATATGGCTTCATATCATTTCCACCTCTGTTCCAGATTCAGAACAATTATTTACTTCGCTTTAACCATTTATGGATAAAGCCTTTAATACCTTGAACTTTTGTTTCTTTTTTACCATCTATGGTCAAATAACTTAGGGCTAGCCGATGTATATCTTTTGCAGCAACACTGTTTGGAAAAGCCAATGAAAATGGCGTCTGCCTTTTGACAGCCTGAACTACATGGGCATCTGAGCTTATATGACCAAGATAGGAAACATCTAATTGCAAAAAACGACTGGCCGCCATACGGATCTTATCACTTGTCACTGATGCTTCTCTCTCGTCACCTGCTTGATTCACAATCAGTTTAAAAGAAATCTCCGGATATGTCCGATTCACAACCTTCATTAATGCGTAAGCGTCTGTTATAGCAGTTGGCTCTGGTGTAGTAACTACTAGGCAATCGTCCGCAGAAGTTATAAACTTCATCGTTTCCTTAGATAATCCAGCACCTGTATCGAACAAAATATAATCCATACTGTCCGCAATAAGGGCTATCTGGGCTGTGAAATAATTAAGGTCCGATTCCGAAAGAGAAAACAACTCATCCATGCCCGATCCACCAGCTATAAAAGGAAGCCCGTTCGGTCCTAACTGAATAATCTGCTCAATATCCGCTTCTCTTTTTAACAGATGATATAGGTTATACTTCGCCGACACGCCCATTAACACGTCTATGTTAGCCATGCCAATATCTGCATCGAACAGCAATACTCTCTTGCCCATTGCTTTTAAAGTTAAAGCGAAATTAAGTGTAAAATTCGATTTCCCTACGCCACCTTTACCACTACAAACAGTAATGATACGGGCGGATGTTTCCCCTTTTTCAGCTAGTTTAGGCTCCTGACTGGATACAAGCTGTCTCAAGGATTGTGCCTGATCCATCATGATTCACCTGTTCCAAGAAGCATCTCACTAAGTTGTTCTTTGGAAGCCATCAATAAATCGTCAGGTACATTTTGACCATTGGTCATATAAGATAATGTGAGAGGGAAATCATTCAGGACGTTAAAGAGTGGTCCATAACTTCCCGTCTCATCTAGCTTGGTAAAAATAACTTTATCCAGCTTGTACCTGCCGAAATGCTCTGCAATCAATTTCATATCACGGCTTTTCGAAGTTAAGCTGAGTACAAGATAGGTCTCACTTCTTAATTCCTTCGCTAGCAAGCTTTGCAGTTCTGCTACAAGCATATCATTACGATAATTCCGTCCAGCTGTATCCATAATTACAAGATCACAACTCTCCAATCGAAAGAGTGCTCTTTGTAAATCTCCTGGAGATTGTACAACCTCTAGCGGAACATTCAGGATAGCTGCGTATGTACGCAACTGCTCCACAGCTGAAATTCGATACGTATCAGAGGTGATAAAACCAACCTTGCGTCCGTTTTTGAATAGCTGTTCAGCCGCAAGCTTGGCTATGGTAGTAGTTTTTCCTACTCCTGTGGGCCCTGCAATATATACGATTTGGGTATCAGGGGCAATTCCATCAGCGATTCGCCCTGACAGGAACCCATCGAGCTGTTCTTTTAAGGACTCCTGAAATTTCTCAGGTCCCCAAGTACGCCCTTCATCCGCCCAACGTTCGGAGATATTACTGATCCACTCCTCAACAAGCACAGTATCCATCTCCTGCTCAATCAAAAGATCTCTAAGCTGCTGGAGACTATCCGGTAATTCTCTTGCCCCTGAAGACTGCCTCGCGATTCGTTCCATCCAAAGCTTCATATCTCTAATTTCACGAAGAACATCATTCTCCAGCGCCGAGGCAACCTCTGGCGTTTGATCTAACCCTAAAGATTCATATAAGGCTGATACAGAGGTAGTTTCATCTGGATTGGATTCAAGCGATTTCTGATCAGGCTCTGGATGTTTGGTTATCGATTCTTTTACATCAATAGCTTCCGACAAGGCAGCGGCGATTTCCGCAAAGGACCGAGGCTCTTCCGGCTTTTCCAACGTTACAGTAGAAGCAGATGATGAAGCTTTTTGGTAAGCTTGCGGGACAGCGCTGCGCGGAATGTTCATCGCAGGCTTCACAGGCTTTTCAGGAGCACTCTCCTTTTGAGCTTTTTCAACAGCCGCTACTACCTCTATTTTTTTCTTTTTAAACAATCCTAAAAATCCGCCAATCTTGATTTCTTTAGTACTTAAAATTACAGCCTCGCTTCCAAGCTCACTGCGAATGGAATGCATGGCGTCAGGCATCGTATCGACCACATAACGCTTCACTCTCATAAATTCACCACTCCGACGCTTTGTATTTCAATGTTAGGCTCTAGTTCGCTATAAGACAGTACAGGAATATCCTGCATTGTCCGTTCAATCACCTGCCGCAAATACATACGAATGGTTGGTGATGTGAGTACAATGGGCTGTTGTCCTGACTGCAGCAGTCGATTGATCTGTTCACTTAACCGCTGATAGATCGTTTGAGTCGATGCTGGATCCAATGCCAGATAACTGCCCTGTTCAGATTGCTGAACACTCTCAGAAATTTTCTTCTCTAGGTTAGGTCCTACCGTAATAACTTTCAGAGTCTCTCCAGCTTGCGAGAATTGCTGAGTAATCTGTCTGGACAAGGATTGACGAACATATTCGGTAAGAATATCAGGATCCTTGGTGTACGTCCCATAATCCGCCAACGTCTCAAAGATAGTAACCAAGTCCCTGATCGATATTTTCTCGCGCAGCAACTTGGCAAGTACCTTTTGCACATCCCCAATCGCTAATACCGAAGGAATAAGATCATCAACAAGCACAGGATAATTGTCTCTTAGGTTATCCACCAACATCTTAGTTTCTTGTCGTCCTAACAACTCATGTCCATAACGCTTAATTAGCTCCGTCAAATGTGTTGCAACAACGGATGGTGGATCTACCACGGTATAACCTGACAATTCAGCCCGCTCTTTAACCGATTCGTCAATCCACAACGCTGGAAGTCCAAAGGATGGTTCAATGGTCTCAATACCGTTTATAGATTCATCATCATAGCCTGGACTCATGGCTAAGTAGTGATTAAGTAATAATTCACCGCCGCCGACAGTATTTCCTTTAATTTTTATGACATATTCATTCGGTTTTAGTTGAATGTTGTCGCGAATGCGAATAACAGGCACTACAAGACCCATTTCAAGGGCACATTGCCGTCGAATCATGATGATACGATCTAGTAAATCTCCACCCTGGCCTGTATCTGCCAAAGGTATAAGACCGTAGCCAAACTCGAATTCAATAGGATCTACAGAGAGTAAATTAATTACACTTTCCGGACTTCGTACCTCTTCAATCTGTTTTTCTTCAACAAGCTGCTCTTCGGCAATCTGTTTTCGATTTAAATTTTGTCCCATACTATAGGCTGCAAAAGCCAGCAAAGCAGCTAGCGGGAGCGTAGTAATCATATGTATAGGTGTAAATAGACCTAGAAAAGCAACAGTAACTGCAACAATATATAACAACTTTGGATAGGACAGTAACTGACCTGTTAATTCTTCTGCCAGATTACCTTCCGATGAAGCTCTGGTAACGATAAGACCTGCTGCAGTCGAAATGAGCAAAGCAGGAATCTGGCTGACTAGACCGTCCCCGATCGTCAATACAGAATAAGTAGATAACGCAGTGGAGAAATCCATTCCGTGCACAACCATACCGATAATAAATCCACCAATAAGATTGATCAACAGGATAATGATACTCGCAATCGCGTCTCCTTTAACGAATTTACTCGCACCATCCATGGCTCCGAAAAAATCCGCTTCCCGTTCAACATTGCGGCGACGCTCACGTGCCTGTGTTTCATTAATCATGCCTGCGTTAAGATCGGCATCAATACTCATCTGCTTACCGGGCATCGCATCCAAGGTAAATCTCGCCCCTACCTCAGCTACACGCTCTGAACCTTTAGTAATAACAATAAACTGAACCACTACCAAAATCAGAAACACGATAAATCCGACGGCAATTTGTCCACCGGCGATCCAGCTTCCGAAAGTGGATACCACGGAACCAGCATCTGCGTAAGTCAGGATCAATTTCGTTGTCGAAATGTTTAGTGACAGACGAAACAATGTCGTAACAAGCAATAATGAAGGAAAAATTGAAAATTCGAGTGCATTCTTCGTGTTCATAGCAACTAATATGATAATTAATGCTATAGAAATATTAATAACTAGCAAAACGTCCAAAAGCCAGGACGGGATAGGCAGAATCATCATAAGCACAATACCGATGATGCCTAGCAAAACTGTTAAATCTTTAGCTTTCAATGTCCTAACCCCCCGCCTTATTTCCTCTTACCTTTAAGTTTATATACATATGCCAGCACTTCAGCTACAGCCTGAAACAGATCATTTGGAACGACATCTCCAATTTCTGCTCTTTGGAATAATGCCCGTGCCAGCGGTTTGTTTTCCATAGTCACGACGCCATGTTCTTTAGCCAGCTCCCGTATACGAAGTGCTACATAATCCTGCCCTTTTGCAATAATCTGTGGCGCCTCCATTTTGGAACCATCATATTTCAGCGCAACAGCAAAGTGAGTTGGATTTGTAATAATTACATCCGCGTTAGGAACTTCCTGCATCATACGCTGCATGGCCATTCTGCGTTGGCGTTCCCTGATCTTACCTTTAATTAGAGGGTCACCCTCCATTTTTTTGTATTCATCCTTGATATCCTGCTTAGACATTTTCAGGCTTTTTTCGTGCTCGTACTTCTGATACATAAAATCTAGAAAAGCCATAATTAGCAAGGCAACCCCGATTTTCAAACCAAGACTCATCGTCAGCTTGGCCGCAAACTTAAAAATCCCCTCCGCACTGATATGCGACAGGGATGCAAAGTTCTTCTTTTCTCCCCATAATGTGCTATATACCAGATAAGAAATAATTAGAAGCTTAAATATTGATTTCAGGAATTCTACAAACGAACGCATAGAGAAAATATTTTTGAATCCTTTTATCGGATTAATCTTACTGAATTTAGGAGTAATCCCCTCTCCTGTAGCCATAAAGCCCACCTGCGCCAAGTTGGAAACAAGTGCCATAACAAACGTAATTCCAAGTAATGGAGCTAGCAAAATCAAGATTTGCAAGCCATACTGATTAAATAACAGCGTAATATTCTCAGGCGTAACGTCCAGCATCATTCGATTCTGAAATACATCCGTGTATAGCTTCATAAAACGCTCTTTCATAAAACCACCAAACATCATCAAGCTAACTACCGCAGCTAGCAATACAACCGCACCAGACAGCTCAGCACTTTTGGCTACTTGGCCTTTTTTACGAGCATCCTGCCGTTTCTTCGGGGTTGCTTTTTCCGTCTTTTCACCGGCGAAGAGTTGAAGATCTAGTCTATAACGCTTCGTCTTAGGCATAATACTCTCCCCTTACGGTCACCTACGGCTTCTTCCCCATGAGACCCAGTAAATTCTCCATGGATTCGAACATGATTTCGAAGAGATTCTGAAACAACACAGCTAGACCTGGCATCAGCACTAAAAGAAGTGCAATACCTATGATGATTTTTAGAGGAACCCCTATAACGAATACATTATATTGCGGAGCCGTTCTTGCTAAAAAAGCAAGACCAACATCGGTCAGAAACAGTGCAGTTACTAATGGAGCCGACATTTGAAAAGCTAATACAAACGACTGCGCAAATGTTCGGACCAGAAACTCTGACAAACTACCATCAACCATGCGTAGAAATAAATCATTATTCATAGGAATCCATTTATAGCTGTACACAATGGCATCTAGTAAATGGTGATGTCCATTCATACTCAAAAACATTAGCAGGGCTATCATATATTTGAAATTACCGAGAATAGGTGCTGACGTTCCTGTCATAGGATCAATGACGTTGGCAATACCGAAGCCAATCTGAATATCAATGAAAGAACCTGCTGTCTGAATCGCCATAAACATCAAATATCCAATGAAACCTAGCAATAAACCTATTAATACTTCTCTCATAATCAGCAAAATATAACTAAAATCCTGCGGAATCGTAATCCCTGTTCCATTAGCACTAAAGACTACCAATGCTACAAAAAAAGATATGCCAATCTTAAAAGTTGTCGGTACCCCTTGAGAAGAAAATACAGGAACGACAACAAAAAAGGCTGTAATTCGACAAAAAATAAGCAAAAAGACGGGTAAACTTTGCAATAAGGTATCCATGTTCATTGGTTAACCAATATACATATAGAGATTGCCTAGAATTTGGCTAGTAAAGTCAATTAGCTTCGTGATGATCCACGGTCCAAATAGCAATAAAGCCAGCAGTACTGCGACGATTTTTGGAACAAACGCTAGCGTCTGTTCCTGAATCTGTGTCGTAGCTTGAAAGATACTGATTATTAGCCCTACCACCAGACCAAGAATCAGCATGGGAGCGCTGACTTCCAGCACTAAATATACGGCTTGGCTTGCTAGACCGATAATAAACTCCGTACTCAATCCTCATGCCTCCTCTTAAGGTCAGGTGTTAAAACTAAGAAGTAGTGATTTAATGACTAAGTACCAGCCGTCTACCAGTACAAAGAGCATAATTTTAAAAGGTAATGAAATCATGACCGGGGGAAGCATCATCATCCCCATGGCCATCAGCGTACTCGCCACAACAATATCAATAATCAGAAATGGAATGAAAATTAAGAAGCCCATTGTAAAAGCTTTTTTTAATTCTCCAATTGCGAAAGCTGGCACCATCACCGTCAGTGGAATATCACTGTATGTAGCCGGTTTAGCCGATCCCGTATAACCGGTATATTTCATAAATAACAAAAGGTCTTTGGAATTGGTCTGTTTAAACATAAACTCTTTCATCGGATCAGCAGCTTTATCAAAAGCCTCAGTCTGGGTAATCGTCCCCTTCATATACGGCTGTAATGCCGTTTCATTCACTTGCGCCAAAGTTGGCGACATAATGAACAGGGTCAGAAACAGAGCAAGTCCTACCAGCACCTGATTCGGAGGCATGGCCTGAGTCCCAAGTGAGGTTCTAACAAAACCGAGCACGATTACAATTCTAGTAAAACTGGTCATAAGAACTAGAAACGCCGGAGCAATACTCAGAACCGTAACGAGAAGAAGAATTGATATGGAACTGGTACCACCGCTTGAACCATCTTCATTACCGACCTGAATATTAACATTAGGTATAGGATCAGCATGTATCGGCCGCATCATAACTATACTAATGAACCCGAACAGCAGAATAGCAAGAATTAGCTTCTTTTTCATAAATTCCTCGACTCATCCTTAGTAACATCATCCCGTAACAGCTCTTCCATTTTCTCTTTTCGCTCTGGTGCAGAACGAAGCTTGGATTGCAGTGTCTCGTAAAAAGATGATGTTTCACTAAGCTCGATTTCTTCTGATGGAACCTCCCCACGCAGCTTAACCTTAACCTTGGCAATAAGCGGTGCGAGAAAATTATTCTGGTTGGAGGACTGATCCTCAAATGCTGCAATGATCAAAGCCACCTCATCCGGATCAGTGACTTTATCCAAGATGGATATATTCTCACCAATCCCGATTAAGTAAAGGCTGCTTCCTAGTTCAATAACCTGCATCGACTTGTTAGGTCCCAGCCCTACAGCACCAAGCGTTCGAATGGAGCGCCCGCTCATAAAGGTCTGATTACGACGTCCAAGAAAACGGATCAGCAGCACAATAAGTACAATGATTACCGCAAGGACAATAATAACGTTAAGCAAATTCAGCAGGGTGTTATTGCTCCCGAGCGGTTCTGAATTGAGGGGCATGTCTTTTTCCTACACACCCAACGTTTTGTTGATAGCTTCGATAACTCGGTCAGCTTGGAAAGGCTTCACAATAAAGTCTTTTGCTCCCGCTTGAATAGCATCGATAACCATAGCCTGCTGGCCCATGGCTGAACACATGATGACCTTAGCAGCCGGATCTACCTTCTTGATTTCTTTCAGGGCGGCGATTCCGTCCATCTCAGGCATAGTTATATCCATCGTGATAAGGTCTGGACGCAGTTCTTTAAATTTCTCTATAGCTTGAGAACCGTCCTGAGCTTCGCCCACTACTTCAAATCCGTTTTTCGACAAAATGTCACGGATCATCATTCTCATAAATGCTGCATCGTCCACGATTAGAATTCGGTTAGCCATTTTTACAAAATCCTCCCTAAGTATGCTTATTGTAATTTCTGAATTCGGTCCCACTGGCTGACGATATCCGTAACGCGTACGCCGAAGTTTTCGTCGATAACTACGACTTCACCTTTGGCAATAAGCTTGTTGTTAACCAAAATATCTACAGGCTCACCGGCGAGCTTGTCCAGCTCAATGATCGAGCCTTGAGACATTTCTAAAATATCTTTAATCTGCTTCTGGGTCCTTCCTAATTCTACGGTTACTCTAAGCGGTATGTCCATCAATAAATTTAAATTGTTTTCATCAATATGACCAAAAGCTCCACCGTTAAGGTTAGCAAACTGTACAGGCTGTACATTTACATTGCGATTCGCTTCAGGACTAAGCGGTGGTGTCTGCCCATAAGGCATGCCTTGAGGCGGCATTCCGTAGGGTGGCATCCCTGGCATGCCATACGCCGGCATTCCTGCTGGAGGGTAATAATATCCGCCTTCTGGCATTCCTGGATAACCAGGCATCCCCTGCGGCGGGTATGGCGGAGGTATTTCTCCTGCGGGCTGTGAAGGCGCCTGGTGCACTGGTGGAGCTACAGGAGGCGTCTCTTGAGCTGGCTTAGCAGGAGTCTCTGTCGACGTAACTGCAGCCTCCTGCGCTGCAGGGCTAACATCACCCAGAAGCATCGTTACCATATCCTTAGCAAACTGGACAGGCAAGAGCTGCATAATAGTAGAGTCTATTAAATCTCCTATCTTAAGTCGAAACGAAATTCGAATTAAGGTTTCTTCATTGGGTAAGCTGCCTACACCTTCACCGCTGGACATGTTTAGAATGTCGATACCCGGAGGCGAAATATTAACAAATCGATTGAAGATCGTAGACATTGATGTGGCAGAGGAACCCATCATTTGGTTCATAGCTTCCTGCACAGCACTAATGTGAATTTCATTCAATTCTTCATCTTTAGGTTCGCCTTCCCCACCAAGCATTAAATCTGCGATGACCTGTGCATCCCTAATCTTAATAACAAGTGAGTTAATACCCTGAAATCCATCTACATATTCCACGTGTACAGCTACATGTGGTTTAGGAAAAGCCACTTCAAACTCCCCGCGTGTAATGATGGAAACTTGAGGGGTTGTAATATCAACCTTTTTCCCCAGTAAAGTGGAAAGAGCTGTCGCTGCACTACCAAACGTTATATTACCGATTTCACCCAAAGCATCCTGTTCAAACGGTGTTAAATAGTCATTTACCGTTTTCTCTGAAGGAGCCAATGAGCCTTCCGCAGATTGTCTCAGAAGGGCGTCGATTTCTTCTTGGGATAAATAATCTTTACTCGTCAAATTCTTCAACTCCTTCACTGACAATCTCGTCTATTTGCACGGCTACCCGGTCTTTCACCATTCCAGGACTTCCGATGAACTTAAGCTTCTCCCCTACCTTAATCGAGAGTCCAGTATCTACATTCCTGTTTAGTGAGATCACGTCACCGACGCTAAGCCCAAGAAACTCAGATATAGATAAGCTCGATTCTCCAAGTTCAGCGACAATCGGCAGTTTCGCCTTATGAACTCTAGCTTTAATAGCTTCAAGTTCATCTGCATCCCGCGTCTTCTTCTCTGTTACAAACCATTGGTGAACAGATAGTCTAGACATTATTGGTTCCAGAACGACGTGCGGTATGCACAGATTGATCATACCTGTTGTATCTCCAATTTTGGTGCTTAACGAGATCAATGCAATGGTCTCATTGGGCGATACAATTTGCATGAACTGTGGGTTCGTTTCTAGCGCTTCCATGCGCGGATGGATATCCAGCACAGTCTTCCAAGCCTCCTGCAAGCTCTCAAAACATCTGCTGAAGATGCGCTCCATAATCGTTGTTTCGATTTCAGTTAAAGCATTAATCTTAGATGGCGCAGTCCCAAAACCGCCCAGCAATCTGTCCAGCATAGCGAAAGCGATGTTTGGATGAACTTCCATTACCATTCGACCTTCTAAAGGTTCGGCTTCAAAAATGTTCAGTATTGTCATTTTCGGAATGGAACGAATGAATTCATCATAAGGGAGCTGCTCTACTTGAACGACATTAATCTGCACAAAGGTGCGTAATTGGGCTGAAAAGTACGTTGTAAGATAGCGTGCGAAATTGTCATGAATCCTTGTAAGACTACGAATATGATCTTTAGAAAATCGAACAGCCCGTTTAAAGTCATAAGATCGGATCTTCTTCTGAGTTTCTTCCTTTTTAAGTTCATCGGCATCCATCTCACCTGAAGAAAGTGCAGCAAGTAGAGCATCTATTTCGTTTTGTGATAGTACATCAACCAATTCAATCACCCCCCTATCAAAGAATTATCATGCCTGAAGCTACATAGAAGCCAAAAGGTATTTGGTGACTTCGATCTGAGTGATTTTGCCTTCGGTCAATGTCTTATTGATCAGATTAACAAGCTTGCTGCTAAGCTGGTCTTTGCCATTTGCTCCATTAAGCTCCTCAGGTTTGGTATCTGCAAGCGTTTTGATAATAATCGGTTTGATTTTGATCTCTTTTATTTTTTCGAATGCTTCCTTTGATTTCGCAGAATTCAGTTGGAAGGCGAAATCTATTTGAACGATATAATCGGGATCAGCAAGATTTGTTTTGATATCTTTGATCTCTGCCGTTAATTCGACGACTTCATCTGCAGTTAAATACTTGGTTTCCACACTTTGAACCGCAGCATTTACATCATTCGAATCTTTCGGAAAGATCTTGTCCATTAATAAAAATGCGGCGATCACGATAAGTGTAATCGCAAGTAAAATCGTAAGTAACCATGGCAGCATCTTCTTCATGTTAGCTCCTCCATTGACTGGACTTTAATGGTGGCAGCATATGTGCCTATGTCCCTGTTATAATCCCGGATCTTCGTAATAACTTCATCAGCTTTTTCAAGCACGATCAGTCTTTTTCCGGTTACTAGCGTAATATATGTATCCGGGCTTTCTTCTACCATTTCTACCAGTAGGGCATTGATCCACATCGGTGTTCCATTTAATCTCGTTACCGATATCATAACAGGCCTCCTAACAAAAATAGGGGGAGGGGTACCTCCCCCACGACTCCGCGTTAATCTTTAAAAAAGATATTTAATTATTGATAAAATTAACGCTTCAGGTTAACTACTTCCTGCAGCACTTCATCAGAAGTCGTAATGATACGGGAGTTCGCCTGGAATCCACGTTGCGATACGATCATTTCTGTAAATTCATTCGTAAGATCCACATTGGACATTTCGAGTTGACCAGAAATGATAGCGCCTGTTCCAGTTTCAGTATCATTTGCTACTGTAGGAACAAGCTCACCTTCTGCATTCGCATTAAGTGACATACGGTATAGATTGCCACCAATCTTCTCTAATCCAGATGGATTAGTAACCTTAGCTACACCGATCTTCACACCTGCTTCAGTCGTTCCATCCGACATGGTCTGAACAATCGTTCCATCATTGGAAATGGAGAACGCTGTTACATCATCACCCAGTTGAATGGGTCCACCATCGGAATCTAGCACATGAAGTCCGTCAGAAGTTACAAGATTACGTGCAGCATCTACATGAAAATCTCCTGCACGAGTCAAGAAAGGTGTTTCTTGATCTCCTGATAGCTTTACTAGGAAAAATCCATCTCCGTCAATGCGTAAATCTGTCGGGTTATTAGTAGTTTGAGCACTACCGGACAAATGGAGTGTATCGATAGAAGCGATACTTACGCCCAGTCCGATTTGTTTAGCATTCATACCACCTGCACCATCATCACTAGGAGCAGTTACACCAGAAACGGTTTGACTCATAATGTCCTTGAACATAACCCGTCCTGATTTAAAACCAATTGTATTGACATTGGCAATGTTATTACCGATTACATCAAGCTTAGTCTGAAAGCCTCTCATCCCCGAAACCCCTGAATACATAGATCTTAACATTTGTGTTGTCCTCCCAGATTATAGAGTCCTAATAACTTACTAAGTGAATGGGACCGCGTCAGTCGGTCAGCGGCCGCCTCGGCTTTCCGTTAGGACCAGCCGGTTATGAAATCACAATTGCACTATCAATTTGCGTAAATACGTTATCTTTAATCGAATTTCCATCCATAGCGGTTACAACCGTACGATTCGGGACACTTACGATAAATGCCAAGTCCTTCATTAATATCAAGGATTCTTTACTGCCTTTGGCAGCAGCTTTATCCACAGCAGAAGATATCTGATCCAGTTGTCTGCTTCCAAGTTCAATTCCTCTTTGTTCAAGACGCTTAGCAGCATGATTGCTGAATTTTAGTAGCTTCTGTTGCAGTACGCTCTCAAAGGTGGCTTCTCCAGCCACAGTCTGCTTCGGTATCGAAGATCGCTGTAACGTTGAGGAATGTAGGGACGACGCAGGATACAGTTGGCCTATGGTCAGCCTGTCACTCATATTGTCGCCTCGCTTCCTCCGTTATTCTCCGGAGTATTACTATCTGTACCAGAACCATTCTCTGTTGTTGCGGGATTCTGAATTTGTGTAATATCGGTTAAAGCAATTCTGTCTTTCCCCACAACCGCATATTGAATCCCCTTGCTGACAACGATTGATTCAACGTTCCCTGTCTTAGGTAGATTTGTGGCGGTATCCGTCCATGTGATATCTTTACCAATCAAGCCGGATACTGAGCCAAGAGACTGATTCATTGATGTAAGCTGTGTAGAGATATTCATCAGCTGCTCAACAGATGTAAACTGTGCCATTTGAGCAATAAATTCTTTATCTTGCATCGGCTGCATCGGATCTTGATTCTGCAGCTGGGTGATCAATATCTTCAAAAACTGATCCTTACCCAATACAGAATTCCCTGTTGTTTTAGTAGAATCAGGAGTTGTATAATTCCACTGGTCTTTGGTAGAAACAGGAGGAGTTGTTGTTGTCGTCATAACCGTTCACCTCTCTTTCACTTGTGATAAGTTTAAGCTTTGGCAGAGAAGGAGTTCCCTTGATTATCATCTTCTTGCCCTGCGTTTGAAACCCAATCTTTCCATTCACCATTTAGCTCTGCGGCAAGAATGGCATCATTAGCTTCCTCACGACTTTCTTTGGAGCGTCTTCCCTGCTGACCACTTCCAGAACCAGGTTGGCGTCCTTCTTGACCCCACCCTGAATTGAGGGGGGTATTATTTTGTGTGACTTCCAATTTTTCTACTTGGAGGCCTTGAGACTGCAATGCTGCTCGAAGCTGGTTCATCTGCTGTTCCAACATATCCTTTGCTCCGGAATGTTCAGTCATAAACTGTGCAACCAGATGGCCGTTTTGCATAGTAATCTTAACATCTACTTGTCCGAGATTTTCTGGAAAGAGTGATATCGTAGCCTCAGCTACTCCGCCTTTTTGCACAATCTCCAATTTACCTGTAATAAAACCGGTCATTTCCTGTGCAAACTGATGAACGGGTACAGGAGCTACTGGAACCTCAGCCTTCAACGGAGCAGTAATTCCTCCCCGAAGAGCTAATTGACCAGCAGTTACAACCTCATGATCTCCTTCTATGATAGTAGTTCCTGATGTGGAATCTTGAGTTGATTCTGCCTGCTTTGTTTCTCCAGTTGCACTGCTTTTAATCAATGGAGTGGTAAGCTCTGCTTCAACATCTTGAACAGCTCCTGAGGTCACAGGCGAAGTTAGGACTGCTTCATTCTTAATTGCAGCTGCTTCTCCAGCACGGTTACTAAGGTTTTGAATGGTCTTGTCCGTCGTATTACCTTTGCTTTCAGTCACTATAGGTTGTTGTACAGATACACCAGAATTTTCATTTATACTGGAGTTCTTTCCCTTCCCCTTAGTAGTGTTAGCGGAGGACTGTTCTAGTATTGCTGTGAAATTATTTAACAGGCTTATTCCTTTACTAGCAGCTTCTTCGTTCCCATTGACTGCAGCTTCCTGAATCATAGTAACTAAACTTTGCAAATCATCTTGAACAGCAAATCGCAGTGTATCCGCATGCTGAGCTAACGGTGACAAACTTCCTGCCGACTCCGTATCAGAAGCAGCATCACCTTCAGTCGCTTGACTTCCTGAAAGAAAAGCTGATACCTGAAGAAGCCAAGCTTGCAAAGCTACTAGCACAGCAGGATCGCTATTGATGCTTTCATCCAGATTTTCAACATCAGCAGTTAGCTTCTCGATAAGATCAGAGTTCTCCGTATCTTGTCCCCCTTGATCTTCTCCAGTTGTCTGCACTTCCTTTAAAAGACCTTGCAATAAAGAGGCTAGATTTCCCAGAAGCGGATCAGTAGGTACCGATGTGGTGTTAGCTGTGTTTCCTCCCATAGTCTGCACTAAAGTCTGTGCGAAAGGTACAGCAGCTGTTGTGCCAGTAGAAGTCGATGAGCTGCCACTTGCGGCTGTAGCATTTGCGCTCACAAGCGATTGAACCACTAAACTCATATTATTTTTCACCTCCTTTCAATATTTATTTAGCACCCATCAAACGGTTAACAATCTTCGCGGTTTGCGCACTATCATTTTTAGTCATTTCCCCCAAAATCGAAGAACGAACACTATCACTTACGGTATTCATAATCGTTACTACTTTATCAGGGCTAATCTTGTACATTTCTCCTAGTAGAGAAGCTGCATTGGCAGGCGTCATTGAACTAAAGGTTTGGTTCAACTTTTCCTTATCCAGATTTGTACTAGTTTTAGTCGTTTGAGTAGTTCCAGCTTCTTTTTTCAATCTAGATTGAAGAGCAGCAATAGCCATATCACCCGAAGAGGTAGTTTCTTTCAACTTAATCGTGACATCTGCCGCTTTTTGAGGATCCATTTTTTCCAGAATCGCAGTTTTACTCGCTTTATTCATTACGCTGAATATCTGCACCATCTCTTCTGTAGTCAAATTCTCCATAATCGGTGCAGCTTTGGAAGCTTTCATGCCCGCGTACAGCTTCGCCAGATCAGTAACCTGCTTCTGATAAGGGTCTTCTGTTTCCTCACTGTTTATTTCAGCAGCTGCAGCAGCTTCCGTCTTCATTCCCTCAATTTGCGACTCTAGCGCCTGAACCTTGGTATCCTGGGCTGTTTTTTCATCTGTGACCTTCTTCAACTCACCTGCCTGCTGGGCAAGCTGAGCTTTGAGCTCTTTAATCGTTGAGTTTGAGCTCACTTCCTGCTTTTTGCTTTCTTCCTTCGGTTTAGAAGGATCTGTTGGCGGATCAGGAACCCATTTTTCCAGAATCGGAATTTTATTCGCAACTTCAAGCACGTTATTACGAATGTCCATATTAAAAAGCGTCAACAGTACTCCAAGCAGTACTAGCGTGAAGATAATCGGTATCATTAGAAATAAGAACCGCTCAAATTTCCCCGCTGACCCTTCATTTTCAAGTTCCATGTCATTATCAATTTTAGCCACTAGCGGAAACCTCCCGGGTTAGAGGGATTTCATCGCGAAGCGGACGGTTGCCATCTCATCCAGTTCGTTTTGTTCCCGTAAAATCATACTTTGCTGAAACTGTGTCTCAGCCTTATCTTTTGCCTTTAACCATACTTTTTCATCTAATACCTTTGTGCTTAACTGATCTTGCTTCTTCAAGACTTCCTGATGTGCACTTCTAATGTCCGTATGTTTACGGGCAATGCATATATCCAGGTATTCTACATATTCTTGCATTTCACGAATCTTCGCCATAGGTGCCTTTTGTTCTGCGGCATTTTGTAAAGATAACATAATAGCGCTCCGCTGAAAGGTGAGTTCATCCAGGCTTCTTTCTTGTGCCTGCAATTCTCCAAGCGCGCTTGAGAGCATCCATTCTGCCTGTGTCTTCTCATTGCCCTTCAAGTCAACGACTTTTTGAAAAGTATAATGAAATCTCATGATACTGAATCAACTCCTCGAGAAGTGTGAAATTAAAGACTGTTGAACTTCAGCCAGCGTAACTTTTTCATTCACTCTTTGTTTGGTGAATTCCCATATACTGTCTATATACTCCATCGACTCATCGATTTGAGCATTGGAGCCTCTCTGATACGCTCCGATATTAATTAAATCTTCTGAATCCTTGTACACGGCCATTAGTCGCTTAACATTCTCTGCAGCAGCGATCTGTTCTTCTGGCGCAATATCCTTCATTACACGACTAATGCTGGAAAGCACATCTATTGCTGGAAAATGTCCTTTGTTCGCAATACTTCGGTTAAGGACGATATGTCCATCGAGTATTCCTCTCACTGCATCAGCGATCGGCTCATTCATGTCATCACCATCAACCAATACAGTGTAAAAAGCTGTGATAGAGCCTGTAGGACCAGTTCCGGCGCGTTCTAGTAGTTTAGGTAAGCTTGCAAATACAGATGGTGTGTAACCTCTCATAGCCGGTGGTTCTCCGACTGCAAGTCCAACTTCACGTTGAGCCATAGCATAACGAGTGACCGAATCCATCATCAGCATCACATTAAGTCCACGATCCCGAAAATACTCAGCAATCGTAGTAGCAATAAGTGCTCCCTTAATTCGAATTAATGCAGGCTGATCAGATGTAGCGACAATAACGACTGACCTCTGCAAACCCTCAGGTCCCAAATCGCGTTCGATGAAATCCAGTACTTCCCTGCCACGTTCCCCAATCAGAGCGATAACATTAACATCTGCTGATGTATTACGTGCAATCATTCCCATGAGCGTACTTTTGCCGACCCCTGAACCAGCGAAAATCCCCACCCGCTGACCTTTACCAATTGTTAGCAAACCATCTATCGCTCTTACACCGATGCTTATAGGTTCTTGCACTCGTGGTCTATTGAGTGGATTGGACGGAATGTTAAAGGTTGAACTATGTGGCATTCGAGCTGGGATCAGGGAACCATCAAGCGGTTGCCCTAGACCATCCAGTACCTTACCCAGCAATTCTGAACCCACCTGAACACTAAGCGGCTTACCCGTTCCCACTACATCACAACCAGGTCCAATTGCCTGCAGTTCTCCAAGTGGCATTAATAGCACCTTGTTGTCACGGAAACCAACGACTTCAGCTTGCAGCGGCTTATTTCCTTTAGAAGGATAGATATAGCACACATCACCAATGCTAGCATCAGGTCCTTCCGATTCAACCATAAGACCGATAACCTGCGTCACTTTCCCATTGATCCTCACCGGATCGAGATTACGAAGTTGCTCCTTATAACGGTTACTATCAAGCATCTTCTTCCCCATTTCTCTGCTCATCGGTGTCCAGCGCGATTCTAACCAGCTCTTTCTTGATTTCTGCAAGCTGAGTATCAATTCGGGCATCTATGCTGCCAAAGGAGGAGCGGATTACACAACCTTGATCTTTCACAGTCGAGTCAGGCAAGATCTGTAGTTCAGCCTGCGAGTCAACCGCTAATGACAATTCTTCCCTTGCTGCGTTTACGAAAGCGAACTGCGCAGGTGATACACACAGTGAAATCAGCCCCTGCTCACGTTTACGAGCTAGATTCTTCCGAATCAAATCCATTGCAAACTGCGGTTCAACCGTTAACTGTCTGTCCACAATTTTCTCCGCAATATCACAACTTAGCTCAACCAAGAAAGGTTCAGCTTCCTGAATAATGACATCCCTTGCCTTATAGGCTTCAGTTAAAACAGCACGCGCTTCATCCATCATCGCTGCAATTTTGAGCTTCATCTCTTGCTCAGCTTGAGAAACACCTTCTTGATACCCTAGCTGATAAGCCTCGGCTTTGACGGCCTCAACCAGATGTTCATCCTGCTCACGCCGCTCTTTCCACCACTCTTCAGCCTCCGCTTTTGAGGATTCAACAATCTGTTCCGCTTCAAGAGAGGCATTCCGTACTTGCTCTTCAGCAAATTCTTGGGCGTCTTTAAGCATTTGCTTACGTGCCACTTCAGCCTCTTCACGAGCGGGATCATGATAGTGAGTCTCGCTTACAGTCTCCTCTGGAACGGGCTCCTCAGTTAGGCCCGCATAGTGCCGGGCCTGCTCCAATCTTTTCAGTACATCAACTGGAACATACTGAGAATGCTTAATCAGCTTAGACAATGATGTCATCTCCTCCGCCACGAGCGATGATAATTTCTCCAGACTCTTCGAGTCTGCGGATCGTACCTACAATACGCGTTTGCGCTTCTTCTACATCACGCAACCGCACAGGACCCATGTACTCCATTTCTTCTCGGAATGTCTCTGCCATACGTTTAGACATATTCCGGAAAATAACATCTCGTACTTCTTCGCTTGCAACCTTAAGGGCAAGCTGCAGGTCCGCGTTATCAATATCACGAATAATACGCTGAATCGAACGATTATCCACATTGACAATATCCTCGAATACGAACATCCGTTTCTTGATTTCCTCGGCGAGCTCTGGATCTTGAATTTCGAGAGAATCCAGAATTGTGCGCTCTGTCCCACGGTCAACTCCATTCAAGATCTGTACGATTGATTCGATACCGCCAGCATTTGTATAATCCTGAGTTACTGTAGCAGAAAGCTTCTGCTCCAGCACTCGTTCAATTTGTGTAATGACCTCCGGAGAGGTGCTGTCCATTACAGCAATTCTTCTAGCCACCTCCGCCTGCTTCTCTTGAGGTAATGAGGAGAGAATAGCTGCGGCTTGTTCGAATTGCAGATAAGACAATACAAGTGCGATAGTCTGGACATTCTCATTCTGAATAAAGTTCAAAATCTGGTTTGGATCAGCCTTGCGTGCAAAATCGAAAGGTCTTACCTGCAAAGTCGCAGTCAGACGGTTAATGACCTCCATTGCTTTTGCGGAACCAAGTGCTTTCTCCAGAATCTCTTTGGCGTAGTTAATACCGCCTTGTGATATATATTCCTGGGCGAGGCATATCTGATGGAACTCAGACATGATCGACTCTTTTTCACTGCTGTCCACTTTACGGACATTGGCAATTTCAAGAGTTAATTGTTCAATCTCCTCGTCTCTTAAATGTTTGAATATTTGCGCCGATACCTCGGGCCCTAGTGTGATAAGCAGGATCGCGGCCTTTTGACGGCCACTAAGCCCCTGCTGACTAGCCTTTGCCATTAGTTCACCTCTGTTCGTCTGCAAGCCATGTACGCAGCAGATTTACGAATTCGTCTGGCTTTTTCTTGGCCAAACTTTCCAATTGCTTACGAACTTGACTGTCATTCGTCACACTTTCCAAATTAATAGATGGAAATTCGGTAGGAACCTGCAATGGAATGTCTTCATCTTCCTCTTCCACAGTCTTCTTACGACTCCGATAGATTAGATATCCTCCACCTGCTCCAACCAGCAATGCAGCTGCTCCGATAGCCCATAACATCCATGTGGCAAGACCACCTGGTGTTGTATTAGCAGCGGTTCCGCCAAATTGTTGAGAATACACCGAAACCTTTTTGGTTAAATCAGCGTCTGTATATGTAGTACCTGAATCTGCGAGCGAAGCACGAACAATATTTACCAAAATGTTTTGAATTGCTGCTGATGTAGCAGCGTCCAAAGTATTTTGTCCTGTAGGTGGTTCAACTGCAACATTTATGGTTAAATCTTTAACAGTAAAGGGACTTGCGATAACATCCTTTGTAATTCGGTTTACTTCATAGTTCCTCGTTTCAGAAGATTCTTCCGAAGTAGAAGTATCCGTACCGGCTTGTGAAGGATAGCCCGCTACATCTTGTGAACCAGTGCCTGCCACTCCGCCAGTTGTATTTCCTTGACCCGAATACGAATTACTAATGATTTGTGAACTGATCTCAATCCCCTTCATGTTCTCTGTATCCACAGGGGTTACGAGATTCTCCTTCCGGTTTTCCTTGTCAAAGTTCAGCTTCGAAAATACAAGAACATCAACTTTATCTGGACCCGTAAGAGTGCTAAGGAATTGTTTCACATCTTTCTTTACTTCTTCTTCGAATTTCTTCTGAAGAGCGAAGTTCTCTTCGACTTGGCTGGAAACTCCAGCTTGTCCACCTTTGGCCGTAGGCATTAACTCGACTTCATTATTAGCAATCGTAATGTTATCGATTGGTAGATTTGGAACAGCCGTCTTTACAAGGTTAAAGTACCCATCAATATTATCTTGAGTGGGTCTGAATCCCGGATTAAATGAAAGCACAACGGATGCAGATGCTTGCTCTTGGTCAGCCTGGGAAGCAAAAACTGTTTCTTTAGGCAGATTAATCAGCACTTTAGCATCCTTAATTCCTTGCATACGTCTCATTAACTGTTCTACTTCACCGTTTAATGCATTATTATACTTCACATTAAACTCACTATCTGTCGTCCCTATCATTGACGAATTTTCATTAAAGACCTTATAACCGATAGAGCCCCCCTGAACAATCCCCTGAGAACCGATATCCACCTTTATTCGAGCCGCTTCTGTGCTTGGCACGGAGATGCTCTTTCCATCTTGGCTTAATCGGTATGAAACACCCGCTGTATCCAAGTAGTTCATTACTCCAGCTGAATCTGTGCTGTCCAAATCTTGAAACGCTACTTCATATTCTGTCTTTGAAAGCTGCATGGTTAATACTACGATTATTATTAGAATGATAAACAATGTAGAAAAGAATAAAACCTTCTGTTTACCACTAAATCTGTTCCAATACAGGGTCACCTTCTCCCGATATTGGGCAAATCTTTCATTCACAGTGTCACCCCATCCGGAACTAAGCTAGGAATTAATTAAATTTGAGTTCTCATAATTTCTTGATAGGCTTCTATCACTTTGTTCCGGACTTGTGTAGTCAACTGCAAACTCAGTAAAGCCTGTTGGGAAGAAATCATCACCTCGTCTATGTTCACTTCTCCCAATACAAATTTATTACTCATATCCTTTGCTTGTTGTTCCTGATCTGCTACTTTAGTGAGTGCATTCTCAAGATAAGAACCAAAGCTCTCCATGGCATTAGCAGGAGTGGATGAAACTTCGGTAGATGTTGGTTTCATGGCAAGCTGCTGTACAGCTTGAACCCCATTAGTGATATTCTGTATCAACTGTTTCCCTCCTAAAAGTTTTGTAAGCATATGCTTCCTAGATTCACTTCGTACAAAACTCACTTCGGAAGCTTTCTTGGTTAATTACGTTTAGCGCCCAATTTCGAGTGCTTTACTTACCATAGCTTTAGATGCATTAAGCATCGTGACATTGGCTTCATAAGAACGTGATGCAGATAACATATCTACCATTTCTTTGGTAATATCTACGTTTGGCATATAGACATAACCTTCGGCATCCGCATCAGGATGGCTTGGGTTGTAAACTGGCTTTAACGGTGAAGTGTCTTCTATAATGGACTGCACCTTTACACCTTCATTACTACTACCGTTCAATTTCGAATTTAGTATATTCGAGAACTTATTGCTTTCGGTAGCTTCCATAACAACAAGCTTTCGACGGTAAGGAACGGCTTTGCCATCAACCACCGATGCTCTTGTAGTTTCCGCATTGGCCACGTTGGAGGAAATCACGTCCATCCGCAATCGTTGAGCTGTTAATGCTGATGCACTTATCCCAAAACTACTCCCAAAGTTCATGCAATCTTATCCTCCTTGAATTACAGCTCGCATCATCGAAATTTGACTGTTGATCTGCTCGACATAAGAACTATACCTGAGTTGGTTCTCAGCACTTAACGCCATTTCTCGTTCTACATCCACATTGTTGTCGTTATTATTCATCGAGGTAGTTTCATCCGTACTAACGACAGCTGATGGTACAATTCTGTTGGTACCAAATTGAAAATGTCGGGAGTCCGTTACCTTCGCGTTAAGTGTAGGTTTTATTCCACTTTCTTGTTGCTGAAGGAAACTTTCGAATGAAACATCAGAACGTTTGAAATTTGGCGTATCTTCGTTAGCCACATTATTCGCTAGAACATTTTGTCGTTTGTAGGCAGCATCAATGCCTCCCTGCAATCGTTGAAAACTGACACTATTCAGCAATCCCAAGATAATTCCTCCTTTCAAAGCTATCATAATGAAATGAATTCCACAACTTCCCTTAAAAAACCTGCTTGATTTCGACAAATAAAGTATAAAAGTCCTCTATTTATCGGTTTCTACGTCGAACCTTGTCGTAAAGAATAACTTATTAGTATTTTCACATACATTGATTTTCATTTAATTTGTATATTATTACAATAAGAAATAAGCCCTATCTTTTTAGAAAAGACAGGGCTTTTAGCACTTTATTGCTATTTTATTCCTTTTTTAACTCAAAATTATCTTTTTAATTGCATCTTTTTACATTTTTTTACCTATTAATGACACTAAATTGTAATTTTCTAATTCAATATGCCCAAAAACAAAAGAATTGAATTTGTCGCATCAAAGAATATACTGACTTAGATCACGATCCTGTGCAATACTTGCCAATTTCTCACGCACATACTCTGGTGTAATAACCATAGTGTCCAGAGTCAGCTCAGGTGCTTCAAAAGAAAGATCCTCCAATAGCTTTTCCAAAATCGTATGAAGACGCCGAGCACCTATGTTCTCCATATTTTGATTCACTGAAGCAGCTATTTTGGCAATTTCATAAATAGCATCTTTCTGGAACTCCACTTCAATGTCCTCGGTTTTTAACAAATTAACATATTGTTTCGTCAGAGCGTTCTCTGGCTCTGTTAAGATGGAAACAAAATCCTCCAGTGTCAGACTGCTTAGTTCTACGCGAATCGGAAAACGCCCCTGAAGCTCTGGAATCAGATCAGAAGGTTTAGCAACATGAAAAGCCCCGGCAGCCATGAAGAGCACGTAGTCCGTCTTCACAGGACCGTATTTTGTCATGATTGTAGAACCCTCTACAATTGGAAGGATATCTCTTTGCACACCTTCTCGTGATACATCAGGGCCCGAACCCTTACCTTGACTTGCAACCTTATCAATCTCATCGATAAAAATAATACCCGATTGTTCAGCGCGTGTCACAGATTCCTGAATGACATCATCCATATCAATCAGTTTGGTTGCTTCATCCTGAATTAGCACTTTACGAGCCTCACGGATAGGAAGCTTGCGCTTCTTCGTCCGCTTCGGAAGCAAGCTACCAAACATTTCTTGCATATTCATCCCCATCTGGTCGTTCCCTTGCCCTGCAAACATATCCAGCATAGATGGCGCTGTATCCTCAACATCTATTTCAATGATATCTTCTTCCAATTGACCAGCTAGCAGCTTAAATCTAACCCCGCGACGGCGTTCGCTTAAGCTTCCATCTGGTTCGGAATCTTCTTTAGAATCCTCTTGTGAAGAGTTCCCGCCAAAAATCATCTCAAAAGGATTCTTCTGAGATTTATTTTTTGAAGACGAAGGCACTAAAATAGAGACAATCCGCTCATTAGCCAGTTCTTCTGCACGGTCCTTCACCTTTTCCGTACGCTCTAGCTTCACCATACGAATAGAGGTCTCAACTAAATCACGAACCATAGACTCCACATCTCGCCCTACATAACCCACCTCAGTGAATTTGGTTGCCTCCACTTTGATGAACGGAGCATTAACGAGCTTAGCTAGACGCCGAGCAATCTCAGTTTTCCCTACACCAGTAGGTCCGATCATCAAGATGTTCTTAGGAACAACTTCATCACGCAGTTCCTCAGCCAGCAGACTGCGGCGATAACGATTACGAAGTGCAACAGCTACCGATTTCTTAGCTTGTTTCTGACCTACAATATATTTATCCAATTCAGCTACGATTTGACGGGGTGTTAGCGATTGATTCACCATCGTGAATTCCTCCTTGTCTCTATGGCACTGAGCCTATAATTGCTCAACAATAATATTGGAGTTAGTATACACACATATCTCTGATGCAATCTGAAGAGCTTCGCGAGCGATATCCGCAGCAGCAAGATTTGGAGCATGACGTTTGAGTGCACGACCGGAAGCAAGTGCAAAGTTACCACCGGAGCCGATAGCGAGCACATCATCATCAGGCTCGATAATTTCACCATTTCCGGAGATCAAGAGCATTCCTTCCTTATCCATAACAATCATCAATGCCTCAAGTTTACGAAGAATACGATCTTGACGCCAGTCTTTCGCTAATTCTACGGCTGCCCGTTGCAGGTTTCCATGATGCTCCTCCAGCTTGCCTTCGAATTTTTCAAACAAGGTGATAGCATCCGCCACAGATCCTGCAAACCCTGCTATTACTTGTCCTCTGTATAAGCGACGAACTTTTCTCGCCGTCGTCTTCATAATTACACTCTCTCCGAATGTAACCTGACCATCACCTGCTATAGCTGCCTGTCCGTTATGTCTTACAGCACAAATTGTAGTCGCATGAAAGCTGGGTACCATGATTGTAGTTACCTCCTTAAGATGGGCTTTGTTCAAAAATAAGAAGTATACGTTTCACGTTATACATTATCCTTATATTTCTCGCTTAAACGCTAACGCTTATCAACCTTATAAGGAAGCCGAAGGCGCTTATTCTTGGTTATCGATAACCTCCGGTTCTTTATAAGCAAGGCCCGTACGATTGGCGTACTCGGCAAGACTGTCTAGTGCACGATGCGCTAACATCTCATTCTTTTCTTTCTTATTACGGATTTTCTTCTCCACCTTCGGCAGAAGACCAAAATTGGCATTCATAGGCTGAAAATGCTCCGGATCAGCGGAAGTGATATAAGCAGGCATACTACCAAGCACCGTGTCTTGTGGGAAGATCAGTCCTTCTTGACCAAGCGCGGCTCTAGCAGCGTTAATGCCGGCAATCAGACCTGAAGCTGCTGATTCCACATAACCTTCCACGCCAGTCATCTGTCCAGCAAAGTACAGCCTTTCTTTACCCTTCATTTGATAAGTAGGATGCAAGAGTTTAGGAGAATTAATAAAGGTATTTCTGTGCATTACCCCATACCGAACGTATTCAGCGTTCTCAAGACCTGGAATCAGCGAGAATACCCGCTTTTGTTCGCCCCATTTCAAGTGCGTTTGAAAGCCCACCAGATTGTAAAGCGTTCCAGCAGCGTTATCCTGACGAAGCTGAACTACCGCGTAAGGTAGCTTACCTGTGTGCGGATTGATAAGCCCTACAGGCTTCATCGGACCAAACAATGCAGTTTGCTTACCGCGCTTCATCATGATTTCGATAGGCATACAGCCCTCAAAGTATATCTCTTTCTCAAAATCCTTGAGTGCCGCCGTCTCTGCAGAAATCAACGCGTCATAAAACACGTCAAACTCTTCTTCAGTCATAGGACAGTTCAGATATGCTGCTTCCCCTTTGTCATAACGGGAAGCCAGATACACTTTATTCATATCAATACTGTCCTTTTCAACGATCGGTGCTGCAGCATCATAAAAATAGAAATACTCTTCACCTAATAGACCCTTAATTTCAGCAGATAATGCAGGGGAAGTTAGTGGACCCGTTGCAATAACAACAATCCCTTCCTCCGGTATATGCGTAAGTTCTTCATTTATGACTTCAACGAGCGGATGATTATGCAATGTACTCGTAATTTCTCCCGAGAAACCATCCCGATCCACGGCAAGTGCACCGCCTGCAGGTACAGCGTGGCGATCAGCCGCACCTAATACAAGAGAGTTTAAACGTCGCATTTCTTCCTTTAATACACCCACCGCATTGCCTAAACCATTTGCACGCAAGGAGTTGCTGCATACTAGTTCTGCGAATTGATTGGTGTGGTGTGCTGGCGTCTTCACCACTGGTCTCATTTCATACAATCTTACCGGTACGCCTTGAGAGGCTATTTGCCAGGCCGCTTCACTTCCTGCGAGACCTGCTCCAATTACTGTTACCTTTGCTGTATCTGTCACTGTCTTATTTCCTCCTGTAGAGACTATTATTCTGCTAACTCTTCTTCGTTGTCTAAAACTGCCTCTGTATGGTCACAAGACGTACATTGCAGTTTGGTGCCTTGCTTATTGCGTTTCTCAATCATCCAAGCCCCGCAAGATGGACATGGTTTAGTGGATGGTCTATCCCAAGAGACGAAATCACACCCTGGATATTGATCGCAGCCATAGAAGACACGCCCTTTTTTGCTACGACGCTCTACAACTTTTCCTTCATTACATTTAGGGCAAGTTACACCAATATCTTTGATAATCGGCTTCGTATTTCGGCAATCTGGAAAGCCAGAACATGCTAGGAACTTCCCAAAGCGTCCTAATTTATATACAAGTGGTTTACCACATTTCTCGCAGATCTCATCAGAGACTTCATCTTCAATCTCGATTTCTTTCATTTCTTCTTCGGCAAACACTAAGCGCTTCTCGAAAGACTCGTAAAATTCGGCAAGAACCTTCACCCAATCTTCTGAGCCTTCTTCCACATGGTCAAGATCGCCTTCCATATTAGCCGTAAACTCTACGTTCAATATTTCCGGGAAGAATTGTTCCATCTGCTCGATGACAAGTTCTCCAAGCTCTGTAGGCATAAATTTCTTCTCTTCAATCGCTACATAACCACGCTTCTGAATCGTTTCGAGCGTTGGTGCATACGTACTTGGGCGTCCTATCCCTAATTCCTCAAGTGTCTTTACAAGCCTTGCTTCTGTATATCGCGGTGGTGGCTGTGTAAAATGCTGCTTCGGCTCGATCTCTTGCTTATTTAAAGCATCTCCCGCTTCAAGAGGCGGTAAATACTTATCTTCATCTGTAGTTCCATCATCGTTACCTTCCACGTAAACCTTCATGAACCCTGGGAATGAAACCTTCGAACCCACCGCTCTGAATGTGGCTGTACCTGCTTCTATATCAACCGAGAGTGTATCAAGAAGAGCCGAAGCCATCTGACTGGATACGAACCGCTCCCACACCAGCTTGTAAAGACGGAATTGATCCCGGCTTAAGAACTCTTTGACCATTTCCGGTTCACGAAGTGCGGAAGTTGGTCGGATCGCTTCATGCGCTTCTTGCGCTCCAGCCGCTTTCTTTGAATACTGGCGAGGGGCTTCAGGTAAGAACTTTTCACCATACTTAGCAGTAATCAGCTCTTTAGCTTCATCCTGTGCAGTGACAGATAAACGTGTCGAGTCTGTACGCATATAGGTGATCAAACCTACGGTTCCCTCTTTGCCTAGTTCCACACCTTCGTATAATTGCTGGGCAACAGACATTGTCTTAGCTGCACGGAATCCAAGCTTACGAGCTGCTTCCTGTTGAAGGGAACTTGTAGTAAAAGGAGCCGAAGGATGCCGTTGTCTTTCCTTCTCCTTCACATTACTTACCTTAAAAGCTGCGTTCTTGATTGCCTCAAGGACCTCTTGAACATCGCTTTCCTGATTAAGTTCCTTCTTCACACCATTCAGCTTATGAAACTTAGCTTCAAAGACAGAATCCCGAATCCCAAGTTTAGCTGTAATACTCCAATATTCAGTAGGTACAAAAGCGGAGATTTCATTCTCACGATCCATTATGATCTTTACAGCTACAGATTGAACACGTCCAGCAGATAACCCTTTTTTGACTTTCTTCCATAATAGAGGGCTAATCTTGTAACCTACTAGCCGATCCAGTATACGTCTTGCCTGCTGTGCATTCACAAGATCCATGTTAATCTTGCGTGGCGTCTTAAAAGCATCCTTCACCGCTTGTTTGGTGATCTCATTAAATACAACTCGGCATTCCTGTGTATTATCTAAATCCAGGGCATGTGCCAAGTGCCAAGCAATCGCTTCTCCTTCGCGATCGGGGTCAGCTGCGAGATAGACTTTTTTCACTTTTTTACTAGCGTCTTTCAATTCCTTTAATATAGAACCTTTACCACGAATCGTAATATATTTGGGATTGAAATCATTCTCGACCTCAACACCAATTTGACTCTTCGGTAGATCTCTGATGTGTCCCATAGATGCCTTTACAATATACTTACTACCTAGATATTTGCCAATTGTCTTCGCTTTCGCGGGCGATTCGACAATAACCAATGCATCTGCCATAGACTCTTCCTCCTCGTTAACACTCGTACCTCTATATTAAATTACCTTATAAATAGCTCCTGGTAATTGTGCTACCGCTTTTTTTATGATTAAAGATAACAGAACTGAATGCAAATGTCCAAAATCCCATCCTGTCCTCACAAGCAGATCGTCCAAAATAAAGGGGCCTTGATGCAGTATATGGTATAGGTGTAACTCCTCATTTGTCAATTTCTTTTCAATTAACAAATCGTCAGCCACCTGTTTAGAGGGACCGCTTTCACCTATTTTTGAGAGGTTTGTCGGGAGAAAAGAAGTGTATTCTTCTAAAATATCTAGTGCACCGGATACCAGCTTTGCCCCCTGTTTAATCAGATCAAGAGCACCTCTACTTTTTGGAGACGTAATAGGTCCAGGGACAGCAAAAACATCCCGTCCTGCCTCCAAGGCAGCATCTGCAGTAATGAGTGATCCACTTCTACTATCCGCCTCTACGACCACTGTCCCGTATGTAAGGCCTGCAATAATTCGATTGCGCTGCGGAAATAACCCTGGATGACTTTTGGTTCCAAGGGGATACTCTGTTAGCACTAACCCATCACGGGAAATCAATCCTTCAAGCTCCTTATTCTCAGGCGGGTAGACCCGATCAAGTCCTGTAGCCACTACCGCTATTGTGCCCCCACCGCTTCTTAGCGCAGCTTCATGACAGACGCTATCAATCCCCCTAGCTAATCCGCTAACCACTGTTAGACCTGCTTCACTAAGCTCTTTTGTGAGAATCTCCCCTACCTTTCGTCCATAAGCTGTTGGCACACGAGTACCGACCATCGCTACACTAGGTGTCGATAACAGATCCAAACGCCCACGATAATAAAGAATCCATGGTGGCTGAGCCGTCTCTTTCAATAAATGGGGATAGTCTGCATCAAAAATCGTAACCATGCTCACAGCACTTTCTTCCATTAGTAAGCGGCGGTTTGTTATCCACTCCAACGTATATATTGAAGCAAGTTGAATCGACACTTTCTCACTCAATCCAACCTGTTCCCAGTCTTCTGAGCTACAAGAAAATGCTTTTTCTGACAAAAGCCCAGCTCTGCGAATTTTGTCGATAGTTTTCCAGCCAATGCCTTCCACTTCATTAAAGCCGAATAGTAGTTCCCGTTCTTCCATAGCATTTTTCGCCCCTTAACATGGAAGGCCTAGCCTTCCCTATTTTGTGTTACACCTCTTGAAAACGCAAGCATTTCTTTAAATTCAATAAATTTCTATTTAAAACAAAAAAAAGCAACCTTTCATTCCTAAATAGGAACAAAAGGTTGCTTACCTCTTTAATTAATTATACACGAAATAACCTCACTACGTGGAGTGATTTCTCTGTCTTAACTACACTAATTAGTGTGATGTAAAAGCATTGAGAATACCGCGCTCTTCAAGCACACTTACGAGTGTCGAACCCATTTCAGCAGGTGTAGGGGCTACCTTGATTCCGCAAGCTTCCAGTACGGCAATTTTTTCGCTAGCTGTACCTTTCCCTCCAGAAATGATAGCACCAGCATGCCCCATACGCTTGCCTGGAGGTGCAGTTGCTCCTCCAATGAAGCCTACAACTGGCTTGGTCATGTGTTCACGAATCCACTCTGCTGCTTCTTCCTCTGCAGTTCCACCGATCTCTCCGATCATAATAACTGCCTTCGTACCCGGATCTTCATTAAACAGCTTCAAAATATCAATAAACTCAGAGCCTTTAACTGGGTCTCCCCCAATACCTACAGCCGAAGATTGCCCAATTCCACGCGTGGTCAGCTGATGAACCGCCTCATAGGTTAGCGTTCCGCTACGCGAGACCACTCCTACATAACCAGGCATATGAATATAGCCAGGCATGATTCCAATCTTACACTCTCCAGGAGTGATAACACCCGGACAGTTTGGACCGATCAACACTGTAGAACGACCTTCCATATAACGTGAGACTTTTACCATATCAAGCACAGGAATACCTTCGGTAATACAGATAACCAAATCCAGCTCTGCATCTACAGCCTCCATGATGGAGTCTGCTGCGAATGCTGGCGGTACATAAATCACACTAGCAGTTGCACCAGTAGCTGCCTTAGCAGCTGCGACTGTATCAAATACCGGAAGACTAACTTCACTGCCATTTTCAAGCGTGATATTAACTGTCGTTCCACCTTTACCCGGCGTTACCCCTCCAACCATCTGAGTTCCATAATCAAGCGCACCCTTAGTATGGAACAAGCCCGTTGCTCCCGTAATACCTTGCGTGATAACTTTCGTATTTTTATCTACAAGAATGCTCATGCCTTAAGTCACATCCCTACTTATATTGTCAAATACGATAACTGGCTTCAACTTCCGAGCCATTATTGCACAAGAGATACAATCTTACGGGCACCGTCCGCCATAGAATCAGCAGCTACAATGTTAAGTCCCGATCCAGCCAAGATTTGCTTACCCAATCCAACATTTGTTCCTTCAAGACGTACAACAAGCGGTTTAGTCAATCCCAATTGGCTTGCCGCTTCCACAACACCGTTAGCAATAACGTCACAGCGCATAATACCGCCGAAAATATTAACGAAAATTCCATTTACCTTTTCATCCGATAGAATGATTTTAAAGGCTTCTGTAACTTTCTCGGTAGTTGCACCGCCCCCTACATCAAGGAAGTTGGCGGGTTCGCCTCCGTAATATTTAATTATATCCATCGTTGCCATCGCTAGGCCTGCACCATTCACCATACAACCAATATTACCATCAAGTGCAATATAGCTCAGGTCATACTTAGAGGCTTCGATTTCTTTCAAATCTTCTTCATCTAGATCCCGAAGCTCTTGAATATCTTTGTGGCGGAACAAGGCATTGGGGTCAAAATTCAATTTAGCATCTAGAGCCATCACATTCCCATCCGCAGTAACTACCAATGGGTTAATTTCGGCAATAGAGCAATCTTTATCCACAAAAGCTAGATATAGCGCTTGCATGAATTTCACAGTCTTGCCTACCAGTTCATTAGGAATAGAGATGCTGTAAGCTAATTTACGAGCTTGGAAAGTCTGCAAACCTACTGCCGGATCAATGATTTCTTTAAAAATCTTCTCCGGATGTGTAGCTGCAACCTCTTCAATCTCTGTGCCACCTTCTTCAGATGCCATCATAACCACTCGACCAGTTCCTCTATCAACAACGATACCGATGTAATACTCTTTGACAATTTGACAGCCCTCTTCAATGAGCAGCCGTTTTACTACCTTACCCTCAGGACCAGTCTGGTGAGTAACTAAAGTCTTACCAAGAATTTCGGTTGCGTAAGTACGCACTTCATCGATATTCTTAGCAACCTTTACACCTCCAGCTTTACCTCGTCCACCTGCATGAATCTGAGCTTTAACTACAACAACCGGTGTACTCAGTGACTCTGCGGCTTCTACCGCTTCCTCCACTGTATAAGCTACTTTTCCATTCGGTACGGCCACACCGTACTTCTTAAGCACTTCTTTTCCCTGATACTCGTGGATATTCATAGCGGTAGCCTCCTAAAGTAGCGTGGTGACTTAACAGGCAGCCTGTTGTCATCTCGCCTTCCGTTTTGATTGCCGCGGGGTTAGGGATAGGCTGATGCTAAACATGCAGCACTATTCCGGAACCAACAGAAACTGCTCTACCACTCGTAAAAGAATGGCCTTATTTCTGTGAGAGACATTGAGTAAATCTATAAGACTAAGCTTATACTTACCTATATGCCATATAAAGGAACCCAGAATAGTGTAACATGTTTTTAAAACGCTTTCCTTAAATATATTCATGATTTGTACACATTTTTTCGCTTGATTTCATGCCGGAATGCGAACGATCGCACAGACTCCTGATTATACTTACTTTTTACTATCTTGAGTGTTCGCCTCATGAACACGATTTAACAAGCTTTTAAACTGTCCAAGCAGCTCTACAGTCTCGTCTCCGGACATAGTCGTTTCTTCCATCATTTTCCCAGGAATACAAGCCGCGTTGCTTTGAAGTGCCCAGCCCTGTTCCGTTAGTGAAATCAGAACTTTTCGCTCATCTTGTGTCGAACGTTCACGCACGATCAACCCTGCAGCTTGTAGGCGTTTTAAAAGAGGTGTCAGCGTACCCGAATCCAAAAATAGCGCCTCACCAATTTCTTTAACCGTACATTGCTGCCGTTCCCATAACACAAGCATTACCAGATATTGCGAGTATGTTAAACCGATCTTATCCAAATAAGGTTGATACAGCTTTGTGATCTCACGAGAGCAAGCATAAATCGTAAAACAGAGTTGATTCTCAATCAGCAGCTCAGGTGTAGTCGTCATCTTTTGCA